>JAFTRF010000016.1 GCA_017462405.1 Clostridia bacterium
CCTGTTGTAGTGCTGATTTAGTTGTGTAAATCCGGGTTACATACCCGGAATAACTTCGGTGATTCCGCGGGCGGCATTGTAAATTTTCCGCATCAGCGTATTTTCCTGCAAATATTCCAGCCCTTTCAGCGTGATCCGGATATTGGACACCCTTACAACGGTTTCCCCAAGGATGTCCTGCTGAATGCTGATGCCTTTGATGTAGCCAACGTCGGCCATCATTTCCAGATAGCGCGCCCACCGTTCCCGGCTGACACCCAGCTTTTCCGGGCCGATCTGCGTCAGGTCAAACTCCGGCAGATCCATTGCCTTTTCCAAGGCGGATAAAATTTTGTATACGGCTTTAAAATTATCCACTTCGGCCTCCTTTGCATAAAAAAAGCGCCGTGGCCGGTATTGCTACCCGCTACAGTGCTGTTTTTGTTTGGTTGTGGGGATGATAAAAAAATTATGAGGGACATCCATATTCCCATGGAATCAATGCCCCATCAGACTTTCGAATGGCTGGGAAAACGCCCGGAAGATGTTGTACATTCTCTTCATCAAGTAACATGACAATGTAAAGACATCCATCTTTTGAATCATCGTCTTCAATTTCCCACACGAAATCAATACGATAGTTTTGACCGCTATCTTTTATCATTTGAGTGTACATATCGATTGCCTGTTCCAGCGTAATCATTTTTTCCACCTCGATTTTTAATACACTTTTCCACTAACTCAGATACTTCAAGATTATCTATCCTCGCTATCAGTGTAGCACCATTTTTGGCATTTGTAAAGTGCTTTTGACAATCTGTACTACCAATCTGTGGATCAATAAATCGAATCACTCCATCTACATTTTGTGCAATAAATACATGAGCACCGCCTTGTTTCCACTGAACTGCGGTAATTGCCACCGAACCGTTCCCCCATCGAATCATTTGTTCTGCTGCTGCAGCTTTTCCACCGTCGAGACCAAAACAACAATTCAATCTCATTCCAGAAAACACTTTTACCCAATTAAAATACAATGGGTCTTTGGCGGACAATACGCCCTTTTCATTTAGCATCGCCGGTTTTGCAATAACATCATAACCTCGCCTCCGCATTTCATAAGCAACCACACAACGCTGACAATTTCGTCGATATGGCGCTCCGCCGTTTTTATATGCAGGATTTGTATTCCTTATATTTTCGTCGATGATTTTATTGGCAAATCCATGCGCACCACCGGAATCAATTTCTTTCGACCTTACAATTCTCCGATACATGGTTTCCGTGTGCCCACCGACCACCGGTATTGTATGCCAATTTTGCTGGGCTGCGGATTCGCCAACATCCGCAATTCGAGATGATGCCGCCAACGCCGCCTTTGCCGCCTGTGACCGGTCCCACCGGGCGATCTCCAGCCGTTCCGGCCGGGGCTTCTGCCCGGTTGCCGCACAATAATCCCGGTACGCTGCATTCTGCTTTTTCAGCAGGGCGGCTTTCCGCTGGTACTCCGCCGCAAATTCCGCTTGCTTTGCCGGGTCGGTTTCCTTGTCCATGGCGGTTTTCCAGTTCATGGTCTGCCGCTTGGTGTCCCGGATGCGACGCTCCATCGTGCGCTGACGCTGCTCGATGTCGTATTGCTTCTGATTTTCTGCGCTGTCGTACTGCGTGAACGGGTTGTGCTGCCCCTCAAAATACGGCGAAAAATGATGCCGGCAGTTTGCACCGCACAGCCCGTCTACCCGTCCGTAGCCGGTGGAACGGATAAAATCCGGATACTTCGGATGCTGACCGGACCGGTCGTACACCTTGCCCTGCCACACCTGATGCTCCGGACGTGCGCCCAGATGCGACGATACCAGCACCAGACCGACCCCGAATTCATCCATCCGGGCCAGCTGGATCTGTGCGGACGCCTGCGAAATACCGGTGCGCACCGCACGGGCGGTGGCGGTTTCGATGGTGTCCCGGTGTCCGGTCGGGTACTGCACGTACACCCCGTCCCGGATGACCTCTTGCAGTGCCTCCCGGACGGCCTGTGTGGGCGATACGGCACCGGTCATAGACAGATGATATGCCGTGTCGCACGCCCGGATAAATGTCTGCTGGGCGGCATTTGCGGTCGTCCGGGTAAAGTTGGTCCACTCTCCCACGGTCGCCCGGTAGCTGCGCTCCATCAGCTGCATCAGGTACGGCGACTGCACCAGCGGTGCCGGGGCATACCCTGCCGTCCGGTAGATGCGGTCATCGTACTCCAGCGTCCGGACTCCGGCATCTTCCATGGCTTCTGCAATTTCGCTTTGCATCCGTCCGGTGCGCCGGGCGATCTCCCTCTGCAGATCCTCCAGCAGAAATCCGGATTCCTGCAGCGTTTCCAGTTGGAATTTGTCCTGCGCCGTCAGAATGTACGCATCACCGCGTCGAAAACGATGGAGAATGCGCTCCACGATGCGGTTCATCAGCTCCGTGTGCAGTTCCTCGGCGATTTCCTCCGCCATTTCCGGTGCATGGCGCAGATAGGACGGTGTCAGCATTATTCTTCACCGCCAAACAGCGTGGGGGCTTTGGGTGCGGCCTCCTCCACCATGGCTTTCGCTTCCTCCTCGGTCATGCCCTCGAACTTCACGAAATACAGCCACGCCGGGACCTTGTTGGCAGAGACGTAGCCCCACCACCGCGCCCGATCCTCGTCCCGGTTGTACGTAATATCTCCGAAATCGCAGTTGACCTCATAGCTGCCCGACGGGGCCAGCCGGTACAGATCTGCGAAGACATCCAGCGCATAGATCAGATCGTGCAGACAGCCTTCCAGCTTGTCCCGGACATCTTTGATGTACTGGATGGTGCGCTGCTGCTCTGCTTCCACGCCGGTGGCGGTCTGGATGCCGGAGGCTTCGTTGAATACGAAATACCCGTTGGAAAACCCGGCCTTGTAGCCGATCTGATTCAGCAGGGCATTGATGCCCGTCATCCGGGCCTCGGTATTCAGCGTCGGATTGATTTCATGGTACAGCGTTTCCTGTGCGCTGCTCCGCACGTTTTTGATGTAATCCGGCAGCTTCATGTCTGCGCGCCTGCGTTCCCATGCGTCCGGCGACTGCACCACCCGACCACCGGACGGCAGCAGCACGTCCGAATCCAGCAGGACGGTGCGCTTGCTGTCCCGCATTTCCTTGGCATTCCGGGAATAAGCAATGTCCAGATCCCGGAGCTCCTGCACCGTCTCCGAAAAAACGGGCAGACCCAGCGGAGAATCCGGGTCAATGTTGTTGGCCTGCGGTGTACGAAAGACTGCAAACAGCGGTCGCTTGACGTTGCCGGCAGTGACTTCCTCCTGCAGATCGGCCCACGGTGTCGCACCAATGTCCACCGGCCGGGTCGTGTTTTCCGGCGTGTCGCCGGTGAAACAGCGGTTGGTGATGTGATACAATCCATCCTCCGAAAACCGGTGATATTCCAGCCGGGTGTACCATTGACCGCCCGTCCGTGCCTGTGTGCTGAACACCACGCCATCAATGCGGTCACCGGTCACGTGGGTGATTTCAAACCGGTTCCGGGTGTACATCTCCACCGTGTTTCCGTTGGGCTTGAGCAGAATGGTGCCGTATGCACAGCCGTACTCTACCCAATGGCGCAGCTGATAATACAAGTTGTCGATCTGCGCCTGCAACCATTCCGCACGGGCTGAGCCATCGATACTGATGCCCGTGCCCAGCATCGCCAGACGGGCCGTTTCGGAACACAGCGTCTTTGCAAAATTGACGGTGTCGATGTGATCCTCCACATCCAGCCAGCACGGATTGCCCTGATAGATGTTGACGCATTCCCCGACCCATTCATCCACCTCTGCCGACCGGATGGGTTCAATGTGAAATTCATCTTTTGTTTTTGATACAAGAAGCGTTTTGAACCACCCCTTCATTTTTGAAATGATGCTCATGCACTGTTCCCCCTCCGCATGGACAACGGACTGGTCGCATACCGCAGCGCATCGATCCAGTGATTGTTCCGGTCCGGGTAGCCGTCGATGGTGTCCCCGTTTTTATCCACGTCGTGCTCGTAATTCGTAAATTCCTGATAGGCCCGTGGTGTCCGGGCCGGGTCAATGACGATTTTCCGGCATTGCAGCCATTCATGCGTGCGCCGTACCGAACCCGGTGTCACGATGGCCGGACGGGCCACCAGCCCCATGTCCCGGAAATCGTTGATGTGCTCCATTTCATCCACACCGCACCGAATTTCATAATCCGCATAGCCCTTGTCAATGATCTGCTGCGCCATATCCTTGGTGCGGATGCAGGTACCGCCCAGCTCGTCCAGCAGCAGAATGGTTTCCGTCGCATGGCTGTATGCGCACCGGATGAATGCCTTCGGGTCCGGCTCCCAGCCCCAGTCCTGCCCTTGGTAGATGCGTTCCTGCCGCTGAATTTCTTCGTCGGTAATGGTCCGGATCTCCAGCTTCTTGAAGATTTCCGTACCCAGACCGATGGCGTCGCCGCCGTATTCGTGGGCATAAGCGTCCGGATTGACCTGCTTCAGATGCTCTGCCTCCTCGATAAACGGCTTGCCCAGCCATTCCGGCGGCACATCCAGATACGTGGACCGATGCACCAGCATGGAGGCCTTCGGCGTGGCCGCATACTGATTCGCCCAGTTGTTTTTGCTGATGGGCGGGTTGAACATCTTAAAAATGTACGCTTCATCGCCGCCGCGGATGGCGGACTGCTCGATTTTTCGGACGGGTTCTTCGCCGCCGAACTGGTCCAGTTCCTCAAAGATCAGCACCCCGATGTATCCGAACGGCACCTTGATGGATTTGATTTTGCCCGGATCGTCCGCACCCCGGAAATAGATTTTCTGCCCGGTGGGGCGGTATTCGATTTCCAGTGGCGACACCTTGAACCGCCAGTTTTCCTTATCGAACAGCGGGTTTTCCGCCTGTTTTTCCAGACTCCACTGCATCTGTGCATACACAGAGTCACGCAGCGTATTTGCGACCTGCCGGACGACCAACGCGTGCATTTGCGGATTGTTTTTCAGAATCTCATACAGCAGCGTAAACACCGTGGTGGATTTGGTGGAGCCACGCCCACCGGCGCATACGTATTCCCGGTGTCCCTTGTTCCTGACGTCCCGGATCAGCGGATGAAATGCGTCCGCAATGTGATGCAGGTCCGTGTGGTACTCGGCCGCATCCAAAGCGGCCTGCTGGGCAGCTTCCCGCTCGTCGTGCTCTGCCTTGATGCGCAGCGCCTTTTCCAGATCGGCGGCGGCTTTCTGACGATCCGCCAGCGAGGCCTCCAGCCCGAACTGATCCTTTTCTTCACCGCGCAGAATCCGGGTGCGGAACTCCTGAATTTCCCGCAGGCTACCGATGCGCTCGGAGTCAATCTCTGCCTGCTGCTGGGCTATATACGCTAAAACGTCAGCAT
Source organism: Clostridia bacterium (assembly GCA_017462405.1). Lineage (GTDB taxonomy): Bacteria > Bacillota > Clostridia > Oscillospirales > Acutalibacteraceae > RGIG4076. Next base: position 5,409 of record JAFTRF010000016.1, read on the forward strand.
TTGTCAGCATTCTGCTTCCGTTGGGTCTTGCCGATCGCTCGCTGTACCCCGCCTGAATTGCCGCTTGTGTGGCATTGCCGCCGTTTTTGATGTAGGCATCCGCAAAGGCTTTCTGCTTAGGATTCAGGCTCATTCCGCAACCCCTCCAGCATCGCCGCCAGAAGCTTCACGACCTCCACAGCACTGCAGGTGAACAGCTGTTCCCGATCGGTCGTTTTCTGCTTGCGTTCGTCCCACTCCGGCACCATGACGGAATAGCCGGTGATCATCCGCTGCTGATCCTCGCTGTAAAACTGCCGGGTATTCACTTTTACCATGCCGCCCTGCTGCAGAATTGCCGTCTGCAGCTTGCGGATCATCCGGCTGAATTTCGCCATCCGTCCCACCTCTCTCCGTAAAATGGGTATAAAAAAGCAGCCGCAGAAACGGATGGATTCCGTTTCCCGACTGCGTGATGTGTATAAAAAATGCAGACTGTGCCATTTTGCCCAGTCTGCTACGATAATTATTTTAACATTTCGGGGTGACATCCGTCAAGGCATTTGCCGCAAGATGGCACTTTCTGCCTTCCCGGTCACTTGCTTTCGTTTGCAATGTCTGCCAGTTCATTCAATACAAACCGCTGTACATAGGGCGGCGGCGTGGCCTTGCCCCGTTCCCAATCCTCAATCGTGCGCTTGGGAATCAGCGTCCGTTCCGATAATTTCTGTTGGGTCAGTCCGGTGGCGGCTCTGGCCGCTTTCATGGCTTCCGAAAAAGGTACTTCTGTCATGGTATTTTCTCCTCCCTTGACTTTTCTGCCTTACTGTGCTACAATGAAAATGAAAAAGCGACCGGGGTAAGGCTCCCGGTGCTTTTGGTGGATGAGATAGCGGTCGCTGTGGTGGTGGTCCGCTATCTTTTTTATGCTTTTACCTTGCTGTCACGAACAATCTGTGCCGCCATTTCAACGGTCTTTGCAGTTGCTTCAATCAGCTTTGCGATGTTTTCCAGATACTGATTGAGTTCCGGTGCTGTCATTTCATCCATTCCCTCACTTCCTTTCGTATCGGGTCCATGACCTCTGCCTTACAAATATATTATATCACGGATTCCGTGGTTTGTCAAGTGTTTTTTGCAAAAAAATTTGCCCGGGGAATATTTTTCCCGGGCATTCTTTTATGCTTCGTCGTCAGACAGCTTGTGCAGAATATTTCCATGCAAGCGTTTGATGTGGCGTTCACTGTAATGCAGTCTCTTGCTGATGTATGCCCATTGCAATCCATGAATGTACCGGTCATACATCAGACGCTGTTCCATCTGCGACAACGGAGCAATCAGCTGACAGATCTGCGCTTTCATCCGGTTTGCCTCTGCGGCTTTTGTCCGGTATCGTGCCTGCAGTGCATCCAGTCGTCCGATGCCGTCTCCCACCCGGTCATGCACGCCGGACCCGTGTGGCATTCCGTCTGAACCACCACCCGGAGATTCCAACCGGACACGAAGCCGGGCAAGCTGCTCTGCAAGCTGTTTGTTTTCATCACAAACCGTCCGATAACTCTGCAAAAATTGTTTCAGTTCGGCACGATTCATCTGACTATTTCTCCTTTCCTATCGCCATCAGGCACATGACGACCACACCGATGGTGGCACCAATCATGGCACTTACGATGGCGGTGATCACATAGCTCATACGATCACCTCGATTCCTTGATGGGTTTCCAGTGCGTCGGCGGATGACACACCCGGCCATTGCGGAACCAGCAGGTGTTATGTACCCGGCTGCAATAGAATGCTTCAAACCTGTTGCCGTTTGCGTCCCGGCACCGAACAAGCACCTCGTCCGGCGGCAGGCGGTCACGGACAGGAATCCAGTTTGCCATGGGGTTCTTCCTCCTTGAATCCGATCACGGTGGATACTGCAAGCAGCGTACCGACCATCACCTTTGAATCCGGCGGTGAAGTCGGGTTATACTCGATGGCATCTGCAATGATATTGTCGATCAGCCGCAGCTTTTCTCTGTCGGTCATGACTTCACCTTCTTTCTGTACTGCGCCATCAGAATGGACGCCCCGGACATCCGGCAATCCTTGTACGGGCAGTAGTCCGGGCAAGTTTCATTGCAGATGCCGTTGGCGTACTTCGGTACTGGCGGCTTCGGCGGTGCGGGGTTCCGGATGGTGTATCGTTTGGTGCGGATCGTGTCAATGCTTCGATGGAGCATCTTCGCCAGTTCATCATCCCTATGCTCCCGGGCCATGATCAGCGAGATTTCTTCGTCCGTCCACTTATTCATACGCATCGCCCCGCAGACAGTTCCTTCAGCACATCAATGGCTGCATTCAGCTTCGACAGTTCCGCCGTTGCCCGTTCCCGTTCGGCCGTCAGCTTTGCAATCTGGGCCTCGATCTCGGTCCGTTTCGCCTCAGCTGATGCAATACGCTCTGCCAGATCGTCGCATACAACTGCCAGCGCGTCGGTCAGACTGACCGGAACGGGTGCAGGTTCTACGGGCTTCGGTTCGGCATCCGGAATAACGGGCATTTCCGCATCCGGCAGGACATTGGACTCGATTTTCTTGTTCATGATATTTGCTCCCTCTTTCGTTTTTCGCTTGGTTCTGGGCAATGCCCGGTGGTCCACACCCTGTTCAATCAATATGCGCTTGATGGTCTCCACATCGGTGTTGTTCAGCTCGGCCAGAATGTACACCTGCTTGCTGCGTACCTTCGCTGCATTAAATTCACGCAGGATCTCTGCGTCGGTCATCGGTAGCATCATGCTTCACCCTTTTCCAACTGCTCTACACGGATCCAGATGCCGGGCACTTCTGCCCAGAACTTCTCGATGATCTCGCTGGCCACCTGTGCATCGTCTTTCCAGAAGTGCAGGTCGGTCATCACGTCTTTCAGCAGTTTGTTCAAATTGTCGGTATCCGGTCGGGTGGGCTTGTATGTGCCGTCGGGGTGCTTGCCTGCCGGGAAACACCACTTCACCACCAGCCGGAGCGGGCCGGTCAGCGGTTCCGGCGGACGGTGCGCGGTCAGATGTGCGGCCAGCTTGGCACGGGCGGCAGTGACACGCTCTTTTTCGTAGACAACAGGCTTGCCGTTCTGCACACGGATGCCCTTTTGCTGATGGGTCGCCGTGGGCGGAAGCATCGGTAAAAAGAACTGCATGATTTTTCTCTCCTCTCAATTCGGGGCCACGGTGTGTGGGGAGGTTTCCTTTTTCGGTGGGGAATCTTCGTCCCCACCAAAAAGGACACCCACACCACGCGGATTTTCCCCTTATATATATAAGGGCATTTTCCGTCCCGGACGGAAGTAAAATGCCCGGCATTTTACCATTTTCGGAAGAATGAACGGACGGAAAATGCCGGGCATCCTACCGTTTTTATACTTATAGTAAAACGCATATACTAAATGTATTTATTAAAAATCGCCGTTAGCTTGCAATGCCTTGCGTCCAACAATGCCATCTTCCACCCAATAACCGCCGTCTGTTTTCAATCGTCTGCGTACCGTATCCGGTTTCAGATCCAGATATTCTGCCATTGCATACAGCGTTACTTTGCCATTGCTCAAGCAAGCATTGTACGCATTTTCCAGTTGTGCTTTCGACGATTTCTGTTGGTCCTCTTTGCTTCCCCAGCGTTTAGCGGCGGCGTGTGTTGCTTTCGCTTTGGCATCTGACTCCGGCTGCAAGTCTTCCAGCATTCCGCTGTCCAACCAATGCACCGGGTAATCGAACCACAGATTCACCGGGTCGAACCGGGCAAATTCACGCAGCGTTCCCTCGATGCGCCATGCGGTCTGCGACAGGGCTTTTTTCTTCGCCTTGTCGATCTCCACGTCCAGCATCCGCAGGTCTGCCCCGGTCAGATGCTCCCGGCATATTTCCAGCATTTGTGCTTTGCTCAGGGCATCGTCCGGGCCGTATGCATCCCGGCATCCACGCTTGTCCAGCAGCGCACAGCAGGCCCGACAAGCGGCTTTGTTTTCCAGCTGGGTGCGGATGGCCTCCGTCAGCTCCAGTTCCGTCATATCCAGCATCGCATCCGGGTCGCGGGCAAACACGCCGGAACCGGATGCACGGTCCATGCTGCGCTTTCCGCCCTGTGCGCCCTTGCTGTGGTGATGGCAGTAAATCACGGCGCACCCCAGCTCCCGGCACACCAGATCGAACTGATTGCAGAATTTCGCCATCTGGTCGGCACTGTTTTCATCGCCGGTGATGACCTTGTAAATGGGGTCGATGACCACGGCAATGTAATTTTTCTTTGCCGCACGGCGGATCAGCTTCGGGGCCAGCTTGTCCATGGGGACCGATGCGCCACGCAGGTTCCAGACGTCCAGATTGTGCAATCCCTGCGGCACTTTGCCCAAAGCCTCATACACATCCCGGAAGCGGTGGAAACAGCTGGCCCGATCCAGTTCCAGATTGATGTACAGCACTTTCCCTTGCGTACACCGCCACTTGCCAAACCACTTCATGCCCTCTGCGATACAGATGCACAGTTCGATCAGCGCAAAGGATTTACCGGCCTTGCTGGGTCCGGCCAGCAGCATTTTATGCCCCTGCCGCAATACGCCCTCAATCAAGGGGTCCGCCAGCTCCGGCAAGTCATCCCAGATGTCGGCCATGCTTTCCGTGTCCGGTAAGTCGTCGGTTGCACTTTCGATCCACTCTTTCCACTCCGCCCAGCTTTGCTTGCCAAAGTTGGTTTCCAGCAGATACTGCTTCTGTCCGTTCCGCAGCACACCCGGCATCCGGGACAGCCGGGACGGATTCCGGCACGCCTGATCCAGCACCAGCCCGTTTTTCTGGCAGACGTTGTACAGGTAGTCCACCCGGCGGCGGTATTCACCATAATCCGGTGCATCAATGCGGACGATGGCATGGAGACTTTTGCCGCCGCTGAACACCAGTGCGGCGCAGGGCAATTCCAGTTCATGAATGATGGCGTTCTGCTTTTCGATCTCCAGCTCGTCGCTTTCGATCAGTGCAAAGCGAAATTCCGATACGTTGTCGTTTTTGCATCCATTGCCGTCCAGCGGATTGAATCGGATCCACGCCCCCGCCGCCGGGTCATAGTCGCCCAACACACTGCCAATGTCGCCCTTGCACTGTGCCAACGCTTCGATCAGCTGTCCGGCGGTGCGGTCCCAGCTGCCCTGTGCAGGCAGATACCGGTCGTCCTTTTTCCAGCTTTTTGTGACGTAGCCCACGTTTTCTGTCGGCTCGAACAAGGCTTCCAGATAGGCGATCAGCTGCTTGTGCGGTTCCCATTCCTCCGGGATGTGGATGCTGCGGTCTTCGATCCAGTTTTTGTCCACGATGACACCACCTTCGGAAATCGGGTCGTCCCAGTCCAGTTCGTGTCCGGCACTGCGCCATCCACGGTCAGCGGCCATCTTGAAAATGGTGGCTTCCGTCACCGGGGATGCACTGCCCTTGAACGTCTCCCATTTTTTTGCACATTCGCCCCGGTGAAAACGCCCTGCATCGCTGCGGCTCCAATCCTCCCATACGCTGCAGGGCAATCCGGCCTCTTTCAGTGCCATGCCGACTTCCGTCCATTGGTGGTAGTCCAGTTCTGCCGGGTCAATGTGTTCCAGTGCGTCCAGTAAATCGTTTTGGTCCATGTGTTTTTCCTCCTTTCTTCATCTGCAAGCCCTCTCCCAATGGTAATGTTGTCATTTTAAGGATTTGCGCGTACCGCAGTCTCTAACCTCTTCCGACTCGCCTGCGGCAGCGTTTTCGAAGATAATGCGGCCACACTTCCCCAGCATTGGGGAAGGCAACTGGTATGGATTTTCTGTGTGCCTCATTTCGATTCTCTGCAAGCGCACAGTTTCTCGTAATTGGCTTCCCCGATGCCGGGGAAGCTGTCACGAAGTGACTGAAGAGGTTAGAGCCTGCGGTTTCTCCGGGCTTTACGCATTGACTGAGAGGGCTCATCAATTCCAATCAAATACATCCTCCACCGGCTCCGGGGTATACGTCCGTGGAACGATGCCATGAGGAATTTTCCAGCCGTTGACGGCGATCCGGTCAATCATCTTTTTAGCGGCAGCAAAGGACCACGTGCCTACGTGCTGAAAGCCTCTGCCCTCCAGAAAACGGATCTGCTTCGGCGTGGTCAGCCCCTCGTCCCGTCGCTTAGCCAGCCGGTCCAGCAGCAGCTGCGCCTTGCCTGCGTTTTCAATGGCATCCGGCAAAATGCCCAGCTTTTCCAGTGTCTTCTGCTGTTTGTCGGTGGGCGGAGCGCACTCCCATCCGAAAGACGGTACATAGTTGGACAGGTCTTCCGCCTGAATGGACATTTCGTACTGCAACGGGTCCACCAGCTTCCGCTTGCGCTTCTTCATGTCCTCCAGCTGCTTCGCCAACGCTTCTTCACGCTGGGCGACGACATCTTCGCTGGCTTTCTGTTCGGCCTCCTCCAAGTCCTCCGGCTGTCCGCTTTCTGCCAGATTTTCGGTCATCTTCTGCGCCGTCTGCCGGTTTTCACAAATCAGATCGGCCGGACGGCACAGCTCGTGCCGTTCCGTGTGCCACAGAAAATCCAGCAACAGCAATTCCTTTTTGCCCGGAGACAACCGGGTGCCACGCCCGACCATCTGACTGTACAGGCTGCGGACTTTTGTCGGACGCAGGACCACCACGCAGTCCACGGAGGGGCAGTCCCACCCCTCCGTCAGCAGCATGGAATTGCACAGCACGTTGTATTTTCCGGCTTCAAAGTCGGACAGCACCTGCGCCCGGTCGTCGCTCTGGCCATTGACCTCAGCCGCCCGGAATCCGTGCCGGTTGAGGATGTCCCGGAATTTCTGGCTGGTCTTGATCAGCGGCAGGAACACCACCGTCTTGCGCTCCATGCACAGCTTTGCCATTTCCGCTGCGATCTGCTCCAGATATGGGTCCAGCGCCGTACCCAGACCACCGACAGCAAAGTCACCGGCACTCATGCCCACCGTACTGATGTCCAGCGTCAGCGGAATGGTCTGCGCCACGATCCGGCACAGATACCCATCCTTGATGGCTTGCGTCAGCTTGTACTCGTAGGCCAGACTGTCGAACACCTCGCCCAGATTCTTCATGTCGCCCCGGTCGGGCGTGGCCGTGACCCCCAGCACCTTTGCACCGGAAAAATGGTCCAGAATCCGCTGATACCCCTCCGTAATGCTGTGATGGGCTTCGTCGATGATGATCGTCCCGAAATAATCCGCCGGAAATTGTTCCAATCGTTTGGGACGCTGCAAGGTTTGCACACTGCCCACGACCACACGATACCAGCTGTCCAGACAGGACTGCTCTGCCTTCTCCACCGCACTGCATAACCCGGTGAAATTCTTCAGCTTGTTTGCCGCCTGCTCCAGCAGTTCGCCCCGATGCGCCAGAATCAGCACCCGGTCTCCCCGGCGCACCCGATCTGCTGCAATCCCGGAAAAGACGATGGTCTTGCCCGTTCCGGTGGGTAAGACAAGGAGCGTCCGAAGACGCCCCCGATCCCACTCTGCATGGATGGCTTCTTTTGCGGCCAGCTGATACGGCCGCATCTCCATCCCATTCATCAGAAATTCCCCGTTCTCCACGTCTGCTGCACCGGTGCGGCCTTGGGTGCCGGCGGCGGCAGGAATTTCTTGATCTCGTTGGTCTGCCGTTCCTCTCCGTCCTTGTTGGTGTACGTGCGGATGCCGACCTTGCACAGTCCCTTGGCACCGCTGACCCTTGCCCAGTTCATCCGCAGGGGTTCGCCGTGCTTGCGATGGCCGATGCTCTCAAAGAACGCACACAGCAGCCCCTCCGTCCGGCTGTGGAGATACAGCCGATGCTGTACCGATGCAGACCCGGCTTCACCGCCGTCGATCTCCACCGTCAGCACCGCCATGTTGCACGGCGGCAGCTTGGCACCGCCCTCATAGCGGCTGCGCTCGAATTTGGTTACGGTAAAGGGGTATTCGCCCTCCGGCAACAGCGTCCATTCCGCGCCATCGTTGCGGATTTCGTCATCCCAGCTAAATTCCCGGTTGACCTGCGTAAAATTCGGATTACTCATAATTTCTTCCTCCTGTGATTAAAAGGGCAGATCTTCGTCCGCCATAATGAGATTAAGTACACTGTCCCATGCGGCGATCAGACAGCCGTTGACAAAATCCATGGGATAATCTTCGATGGGCATATCTGCCGGGAAATAGCCACGCTCGCCCACCACACGCTGCAATGCCTGTTCGGTCACGTCGTTGGCCGCCATCAGATCAGCCAGTGCTTCCGGGACGCCGTTTTCCATCAGGCTTCTCCGCAGGGCATTGGTCGCACTTTCGCCGTCTGTCGGTATGTCCGTCACGGGCTTGGTCGGTGTGGGCATTTTCGGAGCCTGTTCCACTTCCGGAACGGATACCGGAACAGGCATTGGCACGACCGGCGCAGGGGCTGCAGGTGCCACCGGGCTGATATACGGCGCGATCACCGCATACTCAAAGGCGCATTCTTCCGGCAATCCGAACCGGTTCTTAGCATCCCAGCAGGCATGGTGCGTGGTGTACATTACGCGGGTCTGACCGCCCTGCCCCTTGTTTTTCGCCATCTTGCCGTCGCCGTCCTTGACCACATAGGTCCGGAAATTCGCAAACAGCAGCATATCGCACCATTCCCGGAGCAGGGGTGCCGTGTGTTTGGTGGTCTTCATGCACCAGCGGTCGTATGAACCCATTTCATCCGGCTGTTCAAACTTGGAGATCTGTGCATGGGCGGTCACGACCACGTTGTACCCTGCGTTTTTCACGTCCTCCAGAATGTCCAGCAGCTTGCCGAACTCCTCCTTGACGTAGACGTAACCTTTGCCGTAGCCGAAGCCCTCCAACCCGTCCACTTTTGCCCGCTTGCACAGGGCCTCAATGCCCAACCGTTCCGCCCAGTCTGCCGTATCAACCACCAGCGTCTTGCAGGGGATATTTCCTTTGCGGACTTCCTGGCACTCATCCAGCAGCATCGCCCAGCTGGTGGGCCGGGGCAACCGCCGGACGTTCAACCGACCGGTGCCGCCCTCGGTGTCGATAAACACCGGATCGGGAAACTGCGCTGCAAAGGTGCTTTTGCCGATGCCCTCCGGTCCGTACACGACCACCTTGACCGGCGCGTGAATGATGCCGGATGTGATTTCGTAAGCCATATCAGAATGCTCCCTTCGTCCATTTTTTCTGCGGTACGGGTACTGTCTCCGGTGCATCCGCGCCTGCTACCCGTCCGTCCTCGATGATGATCTGACACTCGTCCCCGACGGATACCCTCGTCGCAATAGCCTGCAGACCCTCCTGCTCCAGCCATGCGGCGAACTCCTGCAGCGTCCGCATATCCATCTGCTCCAGCTTGTCCAGCAGGACAAAACCGCACTGCGGATTCAGCTGCCGCACAATAGCGGTCGCTACCCGCAACTGGTCACTGCCGGACATATCACTCCAATACTTGTCGTGATAGGTCAGGCGGCCGTCCCGGACATCCAGCCCCGGCAAAGGCAGCTGTGCGCCCTGCAACAAGGCCAACCGGTCCCGTCGGGCCTGCGTGATCTGCGCTGTCAGTTCGGCGTATTCCGCCGCATATTCCAGCGCATCTTCCTCCGCCTTGTCCTTGTCCAGATTGGTGCGCACCTTCCGGTTGATTTCTTCGACGTTCCGGAGGCTGTTTTCCAGTTCGGCGGTGGATTCGTCCTGCAACTGCTGCACCGTTTTCCGGGACGTGGTCAGTTCCTCGCTGACCTGCAAATACTCTGCCCGGACATTTTGTAATTCTTCTTCCAGCCGGGTCAGGCGTTCTCCCAGCGCCCTGTGCCGCTGCTCCAGCTGTTCGGTCTGCATCCGCTTGCGCTGGTTTTCGCCGTTCCGGGCGAGAATCTCCTGCTGACGTAAAATCAGCTCCGTGGGGCTGACCAGCTCCGCCGGTGCGTCCGGGTAGGACTGCATTTCATCTGCGTATTTCTTCTTCTGGTCGGCGATCTGACCGATGGCGGTGCGCTTGTCGTACAGCGATTTAATGGCGCGGTCGGCCTGCAGCAGCTGATCGCCCACACCGATGATCTTCAGCAGCGTGTCCGCCTTTTCCTTGTCCCCGGCCTGCAGAAATTTCGGCAGATCCAGCGCCAACTGTTCCACAAACGCATTCAAAATCTGCTGACCGCCACGTCGTCCGGTGGGGTCTGTCACCGTCAGGCTGCTGTTTTTGCCCTTGCGCTCCACGACCAGCCCATTGCTTAACCGCAGATGCAGCCGGGGCGGTGTCATGGCTCCGTCACGCTGCGCCGATGCCGGACGATACCGGTCGCCGCCCAATGCCCATGCAATCGCATCCAGCACGGAGGTCTTGCCCTGATTGTTATCGCCGCCAATGACGGTCAGCCCGGTCACGCTCGGTGCGATCTGCACCGCCTTGATGCGCTTGACGTTCTCCGCTTCAAATGCGGTGATCTTCACCGCCTGATGCACGCTCATTCTTCCGCCTCCAGTTCGTCCATGCTCACTTCACTTTCGTAGTGGCGGTACATATCCCGCAGATCGTCGAACATATCCTCGGCAGAGATGCTGTCATTCACCACGAACTGCTCCAACGACCGCTCGATGGCGATGCGGATCACGGTGCTCAGCTTCATTTTCGGTTTATACATGATTCAGACTCCTTTTCATTTCATGCGTCGGACGCACTTGACATTTTGCGCCGATGATGGTATCATCTGCTTGTAAAAGATTTTTCTTTTCGATCGTCGTAGGTGTTGCAGCACCTGCGGCGATTTTTTGCTTTTCACACGCTTCGGGCTTCGGCTGTGCTTTATGCTGCATGGTGGTTCTCCTTTCGGATGTCCTCCCACAGCTCGGCGCGGTTCTTTTCGATCTGCTCCTGCACTGCCTGTTCTTCCTGCCGCTGGGCTTTCGCTTCGGCCCGCTCCTGTAACTCGGCACCGATGGTGTACGCCAGCGCGCTCAGGCTGCCGCCCACGATGGCAAAGGTCAGCAGGGCGCTCATGGTTGGGGTCATACGTTCAACTCCTTTCCCATAATCGCCCGGAGAATGTCCTCCGGTTTAATCTTCAGTACCCGAGCGATGATCTTCAACTCGCCCACGGTAAAGGTGTCGGGGTCCTTCAACCGGAAATACAACGTCCGCGCCGGCATATGCAACGCCGGAGCGATTTTCGTGACGGACGACCCTTTTTTGTCGATGGCATCTTTAATCAATGCCTTCAGCGATACGAACATACGCACACTCCTTTCAGATTCGGATTCTAACCAGCACGGCACTCATACCGCACTCGTCGCAATCCAATTGGATCACTCTCCACTTTCCGGTTGCCAGCAATTCATTGATGACCGATTCGCCGCGAACCGTACGGATTTCTTTGATGGATTCATAGTTCACTTGTGTCTCCCTCTTTTCTACGTATTACATAAATTTCGCCTGTCGATTTGCAAATAACCGCAAAGGATGCGCCTTTTTACACGCATCTCTGCGTATTCTTATGCATTGCACACAAATTTTACGTTTCCGTATCGTTTGACTTTTTCGACATAGTATTGTACGATAAAGCCACAGCACACGGACTCATTCTTCCTGCTGAAACAGCTTACGCAAATCGATCCGTGGGAACAGCTTTCCAATCTTCAACGCTTCCGACAGTGTAAACTCGTACTTGCCAGACAACTTCATGCTGGTTGTTGACCGGTGGATACCCAGATGATTGGCTATATCCTGCACGGTGATTTTCTTGCGTGCCATCTCTGCCCGGAGATTTGGGAACTTGTTGATACTATAAGGCATAACCTTTCTCCTTTCCCACACCCCTTGTGCTGCAATGAACCCGAAGGGAGGTGATATTATGAATGAATTAACCATTGCTTGTCCGGAATTTCATTTGGCTCGCTTAAACGAAGTGCTCGATCGTCTCAGTTCTGTCCTTACTCAATCTGTTGCAGCTACCTATGATCCGTCCTATATAAGCAAGGTCACGACTTCCGCTATGGCACCGCTTATAGACTGTCTGACTGAATACCGAAATATCGCATTTTCTTCAGATCATCTCTATGCGGTTATGGATAGTCTCCGCAGTTGCTTGGAAACGGTAAAACAGTTGCCAGCAGATTCATTGAGCCTTGATTCTGTTTCCGATTGGCCGTCGGAGGAAATGAACACTAAGCTCGATGAAGTGATTGACGATGTAGAAAAAATCGGTGTGGATTGTAAAAAGGTCAAGTCCAAACCAGCACTAAACATCGTTCAATTTTTCGAAAAAGCAATTGCAACTGTGACTATTGTCGTTGAGCTGTTTACTCACTTCGATGGTAATCGTCAAGACGACATTCGCTCCGCAAAGGAAATTGCCGTTCAGCAACAATTGGTTGAGAGCATTGATCGTCATGCTTCCGCACTGTCCGGAACTGTAACTTCTGATGAAGCAGCTATCGAAATTTCTGCAGAAGAAGTAACGCTCCAAATCAATGACACCGAAATTTCAATCGAAGGGTTAAATTTCACTCTTGACGAGGATTGTTTATCCCAGCTGATTGATCAGGATTTCAATCACTTGGCAGAAATCTTCGCTGAGCTGAACAATAGCCTGATTCATTCGGTTCCTGAATTGAATGAAATTGATGCTGGAGAGCAAACTGGTAATTGATAAACAGCATACGCAAAAATTCAAAGTAGAAACCTTTCTCCGCAGTTCTTGAACTTGCACTTCAAGGGCTGCGGGTTCTTTTTTGCGGTAGTTCGTGGCCTCCTCCCGGACGATCCGCCGGACCTCTCGCTCTGCACTTTTCTGTTCCACCTTTCTCACCTCCTTTCATCAGCAATCCGCCTTATATGAACTTTAGTTTTCTAAAGTTTTCCCGCAAAAAAAATACTTGTGCATATCCGCCGCTGAAATGCCCAATACCACGCACGAGCGCACAATTTCTTCCTGCCTGAAGTCGCGGCGGTTATGGATTTTCTGACACAGCGATGACGGACAAATCCCTATCTTGGCCGCAAATTCATCCTGCGTTAGACCTCTTTCCCGAATCAATCCGAGAAGTTTGGAATAATCATACTTTTTCATATCTTCTTTTCACCTCCTGCCTCTATTATATGACTTTAGCTTTCTAAAGTCAAGTAGTTTTCTAAAGTTTTTCTTGCTTTTTCTGAAGTTTTATGCTACTATATTATCGGAGGTGATTATAGTATGATTTTTAAGGAACGATTGCAGCAAGCTATGGACCTTCGTGGAATTAAGCCTGCTGATCTGGCTCGTATTACCGGAATTGGCGAAGGGGCAATCAGCCAATACCGTAAAGGCGCATATAAGGCTGGACAGCGTAATCTGGAAAAATTATCACAGGCTTTGAATGTGCCACTTGAATGGTTGATCGGTATGGATAATTCACCAATCGAAAATTTTGATCAACCCAAAGTAGCCACATCTACCGCTGTTCCGAGCAACGATACTGATTTTGATATTTTTTCCATTCCCGGCATCTTGCCATTACCTAAAATGGTCGCAAAGCCATTGATTGGAACCATTGCTTGCGGAACGCCAATCCTTGCTGTGGAAAATATTGCTGACCATGTAATGGTTCCGGAAGATATTCGCTGTGATTTTGTCCTCCGCTGCAAAGGTGACAGCATGATCAACGCTTGTATCATGGATGGTAGTTTAGTTTATATTCGTGAACAGCCTGATGTGGAAAATGGAGAAATAGCCGCAGTAAGAATTGGTGAAGATGCGACTTTAAAGCGTGTGTACAAAACCCAAGATGCTATAACTTTGATGGCTGAAAACAACAAATACGCGCCTTTGATTTTCACCAGAGAAGCTATGAACGATGTGAATATACTGGGCCGTGTAGTTGCGTGGATAAATTTCCTGTGATTTTTCAAAAAATAGCATATTTGCTATTGACTTTTGATAGCAAATATGCTATAATACAATCATCAAAGGAGATGATTGTATGCCGACTCTTTCAGAATTTCGTGGAATCAAAATTGCAATGTACTGGTCAGACCATATGCCCCCTCACTTTCATGCCTATTATGGTGGAGACAAAATATTGGTTTCCATCAAAGATATTGATGTATTGGAAGGCGAATTCCCTCACAAGCAACTGAAAATGGTCCTGGGATGGGCCGCAATCCGACAGAATGAACTGATGGACAACTGGGAACTGGCTGTCCGCAAGCAGGAACTATTTACCATTGAGCCGCTAAGATAAGCGGCTCTTTTCCCATATCAAAAGGATGTGACACTATGAAAACGTTGGAATACTACCTCAGCAAGGGCTTTGACCCGAAAATGGCAGCCTATTTCGTTGCTGGTCGCCGCAGGATCGTTGCAGTCTCGCCCAACGATCATTTCACCTTGACGCTAACCTTCGACAACGGCGAGCGACGGCTCTACGATGTTGCTCCTCTCTTGCAAAGTGATACCGTGTTTGCACCGTTCCGTGATCCAGAAAACTTCCGACGGGTCTATCTGGATGAAGACCATTGCGTTTCATGGGACATTGACCCCACGGTAGACAGTAAGACCGTATGGAGCAATAAGGTAGATCTGTGTCCGGATACCTGCTATGTAGACAGTATTCCCGTGAATGGAGGTATTGACCATGAATGAAAACTGTATCGCACTGATTGACCAGCTGATTGCCGAACGTCATCGGCAAGGCAAAACCCAACGTCAGGTCGCTCAGGATGCTGGATTGACACAATCCGTAATCGGACGATTGGAGAGTAAAAAAGCTATGCCACAGCTGGATACGTTACTGAAAGTAACCGCTGCATTAGGATGTAGCTTAACCATCATCTCCGAGCAGAACTAAACAAAAAAGCCGCCCGGACGCTGCAACATCCGAACGGCAAAACATCCCTCACTGGGCCACATCACTGCGCAAACAGGCAGAGGTGCGGAGGGTCTTATTACTGTAAGTATAGCCTTACAATTTCACATTGTCAAGCACAAGACCGCCGCTCCGCAGTAACGCAGAGCAACGGTCTTACTTATTTTTTGCAATATTTTGCAAAAAAACTCTTTACAATTCAAAAATAGCACTTATAATGAGAAAGGAATGATATTATGGCAACTGCGAAAAAACTCCCTTCCGGTCAGTGGCGCGTGCTGCTGTACGTCGGCAAAGACGACGAAGGCAAGCGCAAGTACAAGAGTTTTACCGCGCCGACCAAAAAAGAAGCCGAGTACATGGCGGCGGAGTACAATATTTCGGAGAAAAAGCCGACTATTCCGGTCAACATGACCGTCGGTCAGTTAATCGACCAGTACATCGAGAGCAAGAGCAATATTCTCTCGCCCACCTCCATTCAGGGCTATCGTCAGATCCGGCGGATGCGCCTGCAGCCGCTGATGGATAAGGTGGCAACCAAGCTTCTTGCCGCCGACGTTCAGGATGCCATCAACACGGATGCAAAAAGGCTCTCGCCAAAGTCTATCGCCGACGCATACGGCCTGTTTGTTTCTGCGCTACGAGCGCAGAGCATCCGCGCAGATTGGCGGATCACTCTGCCGAAGCGTCAGAAGAAATTCCGTGAAATGCCGACCCCCGAAACCATCTTTCAGCTGGTACATGGCACCGACATCGAGTTGCCTTGCCTGCTGGCAATGTGGCTGGGACTTCGTATGTCCGAAGTGCGCGGCATCAAGCATGGCGACATACGGAACGAAATTTTAACCATCCACAGCACCATTGTTGACGTGGATGGGGTTGCCATTGAAAAAGATGCAACCAAGACCTACGACAGCACACGCCGTCTTCGGGTCCCTCAGTATATCCTCAATTTAATCGCGCCCGGCCCGGCTGACGATCATGTGGTGCAGCTGTCCGGCCAAGCAATTTACAAGCGCTTTATTCGCCTGCAGGAAGCCGCCGAAATGGAGCCCATCCGGTTCCACGATCTGCGCCATCTGAATGCTTCGGTCATGGTCGCGCTGAATATCCCTGACCGCTACGCCATGGAACGTGGCGGATGGAGTACCAACAAAACGCTGCAGTCCGTATATCAGCATACGTTTTCCATTGAGCGTCAACGTGTGGATGATATCGTTGATAATTACTTTTCTGCTATCGTGCAGAATGAGATGCAACATGAAATGCAACACAAAAAGAAAAAACCGCGATAAATCGCGGTTTTTATGGTGGAGATGAGGAGAGTCGAACTCCTGTCCGAAAACCACTTGCCACAGCTTTCTCCGGGTGCATTTCGTCTATTGGGATTCCCCTCGCGCATCGCCGGCGAACAGGCTATGCGTTACGGTAGCTTCTAAGTCGTGACGGAGGCCAAAGCCCTCCCCCGTTCATGTGCACTGCTAATCGACGCCTTTATCCGGGCCGCAGTACTCCCGGTAAAGACGGCCGCCTTAATCAGGCAGCGTAAGCAACAGTATTATTGTTGTTTAATTTATAAGGTACGGCTTTTTAAGTGGTTCCGCACCACTACCCGCTTACTGAGACGCACAGTCCCCGTCGAAACCTTTACATCCCCGTATATATAATATCTTTCCGCGCATCCGGCGCTTCCTCCCTCTGCAGCGGAAAGGATATTACACAAAAAATATGAAATTTTACCGGTTGCGCTCTTTGATGGCCCGCTCGGCGTCCCGCTTGGCCTCTTTCCGCGCCATGTCCTCCCGCTTGTCGTACAGCTTTTTACCTTTGCACAGGCCCAACTGCACCTTGACACGGGAACCCTCGAGATACAGCGACAGGGGAATCAGCGCACAACCATCCTGCTGCACCA
>JAFTRF010000170.1 GCA_017462405.1 Clostridia bacterium
CGGCCAGCGCACCTGCACACAGCGGAAATGCCGCATTGGACCAATCGCCCTCCACAGCGCAGGTTTCGCCGCCGCAATATTGCTGACGGCCGGGAATGCGCCAGCCGCATCCCGTATTTTCGGCATGGATGCCGAATTGACGAAGCGCCAGCTCCGTCATAGTCAGGTATGCACCCGACTCCACTTCCGTGGTCAGCCGGATTTCGCTGTTCCCTGCCAGCAACGGCAATGCAAACAACAGGCCGCTGATGTATTGCGAGGAAATATTGCCCGGCAATGCATATACACCGGGCTGCAGCCGGCCGGCGGTGTTAATATTAGCACCGTCCCGGCTGAGTGTCATGCCGTGGGCCTCCAGTTCCTCCCACAGCGGCGACAAGGGCCGCTGCGGCAGCCGTCCATGAAGGACAAACCGGGCCGATGCGCCAAGCGCACCTGCTACCGGTAGCAAAAAGCGCAGCGTCGAGCCGCTCTCCCCTACATCCAGCACCGGATGCGCGGGGACGGTCTGTACCGGCAGAATTTCGTATGCACCTTCCGTCCGCCGGATGTCCGCGCCCAGTGCATTCAGACACCGGGCGGTAGCTTCGATGTCCTGCGAAGTCTCAGCGCAAAGCATCCGCACCGGGCGGTTGCCCAGTGCGGCGCAAATCAATAAACGATGTGCTTGCGATTTGGAGGCGATGGCCGGGAGTATCCCGCACCATGCGCCGGGTTGAAGGATTCTGTTCATAACGGCAAGCCGGCCTCCATCCAATCCTGCAATTCGCTCACCGGAATTTTCACCAGATCGCAATGCCCGATTTTGCGGGGTACGACCAGCGTGATGCGGTTTCCGGCGCGTTTTTTGTCCGACAGCGCCCACTGCGTCAATGCCGCCGCAGAATATTCCGTCTCGACGGGCAGGCCAAAGCGCCGGATGACCCGTTCGATGGCTTCGGCGCATTCCGCGGTGCAGTAGCCCTTCCGTGCCGCCGCCCTTGCGATGATCGCCATGCCCATGGCCACGGCACGGCCGTGCGAAATCTCGTAATGGCTGCAGGCTTCGATGCCGTGGGCGATCGTGTGTCCCAGATTCAGCAGCTGACGTCGTCCGGTATCGAATTCGTCGTCCCGCACCACGTCCCGCTTCATGGCGACGCACTGTGCAATGACGGCTTCGGTGTCGAAGTCCGCGCCCTTTTCCAGCAGGTGGTCGTACAACTCCGGGCTGCCCAGAATGCTGTATTTGATGACCTCCGCACAGCCGTCCGCAAAAATATCCGGCGGCAGGGTACGTAGCGTCTCATAGTCGCACACGACGCGCTTCGGCTGGTAAAATGCACCGGCCAGATTTTTGCCGGCAGGCAGGTCAATGCCGGTTTTGCCACCCACGGAGGAATCCACCGCCGCCAGCAGCGTGGTCGGCACCTGCACAAAGCGGATGCCCCGCAGGAACGTTGCCGCCGCAAAGCCGGTCAGATCCCCGGTCACACCGCCGCCCAACGCGACGAGCAGATCCGACCGGGTGATGGAATGCTCCGCCAGAAACTGCAGCAGATTCAGATAGGTCGTGCCATTTTTGGAGGCTTCCCCGTGAGGGAATACAAACCGGCAGACAGAAAATCCGCTCCGGACCAGCGCAGTTTCGGCGCGGTCGCCATACAGTGCATTCACCGTATCGTCCGACACGATCACCGCCGCCGTGCCCTTGGCCACCTCCAGCGCGCGGACACCAAGTTCTTCCAGCAAGCCTGCGCCGATGTCCACGCAGTAACTGCCGGAGACTTCCACTTTTACCGTTGTCATCCGTCTACCTCCTCTTTGCGCCGCCGTCCGTCGTCCAGCAGGCGACACAGCGTATCCCGGTCGCCCTCCGCAATGGCGGTGCGGTACTGGGTCAGATTATCAATCAAAATATCCAGTTCCCGGATCAGGCAATCGTCATTTTCCAGAAACAGTTCCGTCCACATCTGCGGATTCAGCCATGCCACCCGCGTCAGATCCTTGTAGCTGCC
>JAFTRF010000171.1 GCA_017462405.1 Clostridia bacterium
ATGCTGGAGCATGCAGAATACTGTGGCAACTGCTACGGTACGCCCCGCAAGCCGGTGGAAGATGCACTGGACAGCGGCCGGGATGTGCTGCTGGAAATTGAAGTGCAGGGCGCACTGCAGATCAAGCAGAAGTGCCCGGAATGCGTGACGCTGTTTATTCTGCCGCCGTCGGTAGAAGAACTGGAGCATCGTCTGCGCGGCCGGGGGACTGAGGATGAGGATACCATCCGCGACCGCATGAATCAGTTGGAACGGGAACTGTCGTTTGTCGGACAGTATGATTATGCCGTCGTCAACGATGACCTGCAGGAAGCCCTCGACGATGTCCGCGCAATTCTGCGGGCAGAACATTGCCGGACCCGGCGTACCGAAACGATCAAATAAATTCAGATACATTCAGATACATTCAAATATATCGATCGGGAGGATCAGAAAATTATGTTGAAGCCTGTTGTGGATAGTGTAGTTGAAAAGGCCCCCAGCCGTTATTCGCTGGTGATCGGCGTGGCCAAGCGCGCCCGTGAAATCGTGGACAATGCCATCAAGAAGAAGGAAATTCTGGTGGAGAAGCCGGTCGGCATCGCCGTGGAGCAGCTGATGCGCCGCGAGTATGAGATCGTGGAACTGACTGAGGAAGAGATGGCTGCGTATGCTGCTGCCAAGGCAGAAGCAGAAGCCAAGGCCAAGGCTGAAAAGGAACTGATGGACCGTCTGATGGAGGACGTGTGCGGTGACGAAGACGAGTCGGACGAAGCCGACCTCTTTGCCGAAGATGAAGAATAATTTGCCGCGGGCGGAGGAAGAAGCATGAGTCTGGTTTCCATCGCCCGGGTGGCAGTGGATCAAACGGCCTATCATTACGATAAGCCGTTTGATTATATTATCCCGGAAAAATTCAAGGATGCGGCCCGGCCCGGCTGCCGGGCGGTGGTGCCCTTCGGCGGCGGCAACCGTACCCGTCAGGCCATCATTCTGGAATGCTTGGAAGGCGACGGCGATAAGCTGAAAATGCTGCTGAATGTGCCCGATGAAGCCCAGGTGCTGACACCGGAATTCCTGATGCTGGCACAATGGCTGAAAGAGACTTGCTTCTGCACGCTGTACGAAGCCGTACGCCTGATGCTGCCTACCGGCATCAGTCTGAAGCTGGTGAACAGCTACGCCGTACCGCCCGCTGAGCCGGGGGAAAAGCGTACGTTGCCTGCGCTGGCGCCGGAGGACCTCCGGATCGTGGATTTTCTGACCCGGTACGCGGGTCTGCTGGCAGAGGACAAGCTGGCCAGAAAGCTGGACATGGACCCCAAAGAGTGTGAAAAGCGTCTGCGGGCGCTGGCGGCGCAGGGAATCCTGCTGTGCGCGCAAAGTGCCGTTCAGAAAATGAACGATGCTTCCGTGAAAATGGTGCGGCTGACCGAGGGCATGGATGCGCCCGGTCTGAAGCTGACCGACCGTCAGAAGCTGGTGGCGGACCTGCTCCGCAGCGAGGGCGATGCTGCTGTGCGCGAAGTGTGCTATTATACCGGCGTGACCCCGGCGGTGGTACAGGCGTTGGTCCAGAAGGGATGTGCCGAATATTACGAAGCGGTTGTCAGCCGCAGCCGCTATCTGGACGAGCCGGATGCACCGATTGATCCCGATGCCATCACGCTGACGGATTTGCAGCAGGAAGCCTTTGACGGTTTACTGCGGCAGTATCGGGGCGGTGGCGGAAATGCGTTGCTGTACGGTGTGACCGGCAGCGGCAAGACCTCCGTCTTTCTGAAGCTGATTCATGAAGCCGTCCGGGCGGGGGATAATGTCATCCTGATGGTGCCGGAAATCGCACTGACCCCCCAGCTGATCACGCTGTTTCATCGTTGTTTCGGACGCAAAATTGCCGTACTGCACAGCGGCTTGTCGCTGGGCGAACGGATGGATGAATGGAAACGGATCCGTCGCGGCGAAGCACAGATTGCCATCGGCACCCGCTCGGCGGTATTTGCGCCGTTTGAAAAAGTGGGCATCTTCGTCATGGACGATGAGCAGGAGGCCTCCTATAAATCCGAATCTGCTCCGCGCTACCATGCGCGGGATGTAGCCCGTTTCCGGTGTGGCTATCACAAGGGATTGCTGCTGCTCAGTTCAGCGACCCCCTCCATGGAAAGCCGCTACCATGCCCAGACCGGGAGATACCGCCTGTACCGTCTGCCGAAACGCTACAGTACCGCCGGCCTGCCGCAGGTCGAGGTCATTGACATGAACGAGGAACGGGACAAAGGGACCTTTACTTCCATCAGTCCCACGCTGGCACAGGCATTGGAAGACAACCTGCGGATGCGGCGGCAATCCATCGTATTGCTGAACCGCCGGGGCTACAACACCTTTTTGTCCTGCGGTCAGTGCGGCGAGGTTGTCTGCTGTCCGAACTGCAGCATTTCGCTGACGTATCATGCGGCGAATCACCGGATGATGTGTCACTATTGCGGTTATTCCGTACCGTTTACGGAAAAATGCCCCTATTGCAGCCAGATGGCGGTGCGTTATGCCGGTGCAGGCACCCAGCGGGCAGAGGAAGAACTGGTTTCGCTGTTTCCCGATGCCCGGATCCTGCGGATGGATACCGACACCACCATGGCGCGCTATGCCCATGAAGAAAAGCTGGCGGCTTTCGCACAGGGAAAATACGACATCATGATCGGTACCCAGATGGTGGCCAAGGGATTGGATTTTCCCAATGTAACGCTGGTCGGCATCTTGTCGGCCGATCAGGCATTGTACGGCGACGATTTCCGCTGCTATGAGCGGGCATTTTCGCTGCTGACACAGGTCATCGGACGCTCCGGCCGCGGAAAAGAGGGCGGACGCGCCATGATTCAGACGTTGACACCGGAAAATCCGATAATTCCCATGGCGGCGACGCAGGATTACGAGACGTTTTACCGTCAGGAGATCGCGCTGCGGCAGGCGAGGCTGTATCCGCCCTTTGCGGATCTGTGTGTCGTGGGGTTTAGCGGCGAGCAGGAACTGCAGGTGCGCAACGCGGCCAAGTGGTTTCTGGAACAGCTGATCGAAGAAGCAAAGACCAATTATCCCGGTCTGCCGCTCCGGGTCATCGGCCCGGCACCGGCTTCGGTGTATCGGGTGAATCAGAAATTCCGGTATAAAATCCTGCTGAAATGCCGGGGAAGTGCCGCTTTCCGGAAAATGATGGCGGAATTACTGGTACGGCAGGGAAAAAATAAAGATTTTACCCATGTTTCCGTGTATGCGGACATGAATCCGGACAATATTTTATAGTGTCCGTTGGAAAGGAAATGAACAACAATGGCAATTCGTAATATCGTGAAGGAAGGGGACCCGGTACTGAATAAGGTGTGCCGTCCCGTTGTAAAATTTGATGCACGTCTGGCAGCATTGATCGACGACATGATCGAAACCAATGCATCCGTCAACGGTGCAGGTCTGGCCGCACCGCAGGTCGGTATCCTGCGCCGCGTGGTGGTGATTGATGTGGGTGACGGCCAGATTTACGAACTGGTGAACCCGACCATCATCGCAAAGTCTGGCACCCAGCGCGAGATGGAGGGCTGCCTGTCCTGCCCGGATGTGTGGGGTTATACCAAGCGCCCGGCATGGGTCAAGGTGAAGGCACAGGACCGGAACGGTGAGTTCCACGAATATGAGGGCCGCGATCTGCTGGCGCGGGCATTCTGCCACGAACTGGATCATCTGGACGGCATTCTGTTCCGCAAGCGTGTGGTGGAATACGTCGAAATGGATGATTGATGACACAAAGGAGCAGATGACCATGCGTATTGTATTTATGGGGACGCCGGATTTTGCGGTGCCCACGCTGGAACGGCTGATTGCCGACGGTCACGACGTTGCAGGCGTGTTTACGCAGCCGGACAAGCCCAAAGGCCGCGGCTACCAGCTGCAGGCTCCGCCGGTAAAGGAAGTGGCGCTGAAAGCCGGGATCCCTGTGTATCAGCCTACTACGTTCAAGGACGGTGCAGCACTGGAAATCTTGCAGACGCTGGCACCGGAACTGATTATTGTCGTGGCTTACGGCAAACTGCTTCCGAAAGCCGTGCTGGATCTGCCGAAGTACGGCTGCATCAACGTCCACGGTTCGCTGCTGCCGAAATACCGCGGTGCGGCACCCATTCAGTGGGCCGTACTCAACGGCGATGCGGTGGCCGGTGTGACCACCATGCAGATGGATGTGGGGCTGGATACCGGTGATATGCTGATGAAGGCCGAAACCCCCATCGGTGAAAATGAAACGGCCGGGGAACTGTTTGACCGGCTGATGGTGCTTGGCGCAGAACTGTGCGCTGACACCATTGCGGCACTGCAGAACGGTACGCTGCAGCCCGAAAAGCAGGACGACAGTGCGTCTACCTATGCATCCATGTTGTCCAAGGAAATGTGCCCCATCGACTGGCAGAAGACGGCGCAGGAAATCCACAATCAGGTGCGTGGACTGGCACCGTGGCCGGTCGCCATCACGAAACTGGGCGGCAAGCGGATGAAGATCCATGCAACCCGTAAAACCAATGTGAAGCCCGGCAGTGCAGCACCCGGTACGGTGATTTCGGAGCGTCCGCTGATCGTCGCCTGCGGCGGCGGTACGGCGCTGGAAATTGCAGAACTGCAGGCCGAAGGCAGCAAGCGCATGAAAGCGGACGTATACGTCTGCGGCCATGCGGTCAAGCCCGGTACCCGTCTGGGCTGAAATCATACATGAAGGGAGTCCGGAGCCATGAGCGAAACCGGCCGCAGTGCAGCAGTGCGTCTGCTGCACCGCATCGAACATGAAAATGCATATTCCAATCTGGTGCTTCGCCGGTCGCTGGGTGCGTACGGATTGAATGAGCGGGATCAGGCGCTGTGTACCACGCTGGTGTACGGCGTACTGGAACGGCGGATCACGCTGGATTATGTCATTGCGACACACAGCAAACTCCGCCTGAGCGAGATCGACCCGCTGACGCTGAATTGCCTGCGGGTAGGTGTGTATCAGCTGTTGTATCTGGATCGGATTCCGCCATCGGCGGCCGTCAATGAATCGGTGCGGACGGTGAAAATGCTGGGCAGCCCGAAAAGTTCCGGCTTTGTCAATGCGGTCCTGCACGCAGTGCATCGGGCGGGAAAAGACATTGTGTTCCCGCCGGAAAAGAACAAAAAAACACATTTATCCGTGAAATATGCCTGTCCGCAGTGGATCGTGAAGCTGTGGCTGGCGGCCTACGGCCCGGCACATACCGAGGGGATCCTCGGTGCGATGCTGGGACGACCGCCGCTGACCATCCGGGTCAATACCACCCGGACGACCACGGAAGAACTGATGCATCGGTTGGCGGACGAAGGGGTCGAGGTGCAGAAGCACCCGTGGCTTCCGGATGCGCTGGAACTGTCGGATACCGGTGCAGTAGAGAAACTGCCATCCTATGAGGCGGGTTTGTTTCATGTGCAGGACGGTGCATCGCAGGTGTGTGCCCGTGTCCTGAATGCACAACCCGGTGACCGGACAGCGGATGTCTGTGCGGCCCCCGGCGGCAAGACCTTTACGGTGGCCCAGACGATGCACAACACCGGCCGGGTGGATGCACACGACTTGTATCCGCAGCGGACGGAACTGATTGCCGAAGGTGCCCGGCGGCTGGGGCTGGACATCGTCCATGCGTCGGTCCGGGATGCGCAGACCGGCGATGCAGCGCCCGTTTATCAGCGGGTACTGTGCGACGTACCCTGTTCGGGGCTGGGAATTATGCGTCGAAAGCCGGAGATCCGCTACAAATCCAGGGAGACACTTGACAATTTGCCCGATTTGCAGTACAGTATTTTACAGAGGAGTTCTGTGCTGGTGGCACCCGGCGGTTTGCTGCTGTATTCCACCTGTGCGCTGAATCCGGCGGAGAACCGGGCGGTGGCCGACCGCTTTGAAGCAGAGCACCGCGACTTTCATCCGGTACCCATTGCGCCAGAACTGGAGCGTTTCGGGGACGAGCCGCCCCATCAGCTGACGCTGATGCCGCACCTCCACGGAACGGACGGATTTTTCATGGCGGCGTTCCGGCGGGAGGACTGACGGCTTTGCCGGATCGGACAAGATCAAAATATAAAAAAGAAGAGGTGGTCCGCGGATGTGGGATCTTCGTTCCATGACCGTTGAAGAACTGCGAAGCTGCCTGCAGGAGCTGGGCCAGCCAGCATTCCGGGCAGGTCAGTTGTATGACTGGCTGCAGGCCCGTGGGGCAGAGTCCTTCGACGAGATGACCAATCTGCCCAAAAATCTGCGCGAAATCCTGAAGCAGCGCGGGGAATTGCGGTGCGCCGCGATTGCCCAGCGCTACGATTCCCAGCTGGACGATACCAGCAAATACCTGTTCCGGCTCAATGACGGCGAGTACATCGAGTCGGTGCTGATGCATTACCATCACGGCTATACCATCTGCGTATCGACGCAGGTGGGCTGTAAAATGGGCTGCACCTTCTGTGCAACGGGGCAGGGTGGCTTTTGCCGCAATCTGCTTCCGTCGGAAATTCTTGCACAGGTGCAGGCCGCCCAACGGGACAAAAACATCCGCATTTCCAACATCGTGCTGATGGGCATGGGGGAACCGTTGGACAATTATTCCAATGTCATGCGCTTTCTGAAACTGGTATCCTCCGAAAAGGGACTGAACATCGGAATGCGACACATTTCGCTGTCAACCTGCGGATTGGTGGATCGGATTTATGATCTGATGGATGAAAATCTGCAGCTGACACTTTCGGTATCGCTGCATGCTCCGAACGACCGCATCCGTACTCAGACCATGCCGGTAGCCCGTCGATGGAAAATTGATGAGTTGCTGACGGCGTGCCGCAAGTACGGCGAGCAGACCGGGCGGCGGATTTCCTTTGAATATGCTATGATTCAGGGAGTCAACGACAGTGATGCCTGCGCCAGAGAGTTGGGGCATCGGCTGAAGGGTATATTGGCGCATGTCAACCTGATTCCGGTCAATGAAGTGACGGACACCGGATACAAACGGAGCAGCCGGGAGCGGCTGGAGCGCTTCGTTGCGGTGCTGGCGGAGTATCATATTACCGCTACCATCCGCAGAACGCTGGGCGCAGACATCAACGCTTCCTGCGGTCAGCTGCGACGAAAGAAAATAGATGAGGTGGTGCAAAAATGAAGATTCTTATGAAGACAGATACCGGCAGACTCCGGGACAACAATCAGGATTCCATGGTTGCCTTGATGTTGCCCGATGACGCTGCCTTTGCAGCTGTGTGCGACGGTATGGGCGGTGCCAACGGCGGCAATGTAGCCAGTGCGCTGGCGGTAGCAGCCATTGAAGACAAGATCCGGACGGAATACCGGCCGGAAATGGACGATGATGCCGTATGCGAGCTGCTGGCCACGGCAGTAGATATTGCCAATGAAACGGTGTACGCAAAAGCACAGGAGGATCCGGAGCTGTTCGGCATGGGAACCACCGCCGTGCTGGCGCTGATCCGTGACAATACGGCCATTCTGGCCAATGTAGGCGACAGCCGGGGTGTGCTGTTCAGCAAGGATGGCGCCATGCAGCTGACCAAGGATCATTCCTATGTGCAGGTCATGATCGACAACGGCAGCATCACCGAAGAGGAGGCGCTGACGCATCCCCGGCGCAACATTATTACCCGCGCGGTAGGTATCATGAGCAGCGTGCTTGTGGATACCTTTGTATATCCCATTCAGGAAGACGATGTTATCCTGCTTTGTTCCGACGGCCTGACCAATGAGATCTCTTACGACAGCATTCTGACGATGATGGAAGAGCCGGTCTGGGAGAATCTGGCGGAAAAGCTGGTCGCACAGGCCAACGAAAACGGCGGACGCGACAACGTTACCGTTGTGCTGATCCGGAATCAGGCGTAATAAGGGAAAGGAATGAGAAATACTATGGATAAATATGTGGGAAGATGTCTGGACGACCGCTACGAGATCCGTGAAATCATCGGCGTCGGCGGTATGGCCATCGTATACAAAGCTTTCGACCGTAAGGAATCGAAAATCGTCAGTGTGAAAATCATGCGGGACGAATTTGAGGATAACGCAGAATTTATGCGCCGGTTCCGCAACGAATCCCGCGCCATCTCGATGCTCTCTCATCCCAACATCGTCAATGTGTTTGATGTCAGCCTTGGCGACCGCGTCCAGTATATTGTCATGGAGTATATTGACGGTATTACCCTGAAGGAATATATCGAACAGCAGAAAGTAGTGCGGTGGAAAGAAGCCGTACACTTCACCCTGCAGATCCTGCGGGCCTTGCAGCACGCCCACGAAAACGGCATCGTGCATCGTGACATCAAGCCCCAGAACATTATGCTGATGCAGGACGGCACCATCAAGGTGACGGATTTCGGCATCGCGCGCTTTTCCCACGGCCAGACCCGTACCCTGACCGACAAGGCGATCGGTTCGGTACATTACATTGCGCCGGAACAGGCACGCGGCTCCGTGACCGACGCCAAGACCGACCTGTATTCGCTGGGTGTAATGATGTACGAAATGCTGACCGGCAAGCTGCCCTTTGAGGCGGAAAATGCTGTGTCGGTTGCCATCATGCAGATGCAGACCGAGGCCAAGCCGCCCCGTGAGCTGAATCCGGACATTCCGGAGGGCCTGGAGCAGATTACCATGAAGGCCATGAAGAAGGAATCCGGCCAGCGGTACGCTTCTGCGGAACTCATGATTGAGGACATCAACGCATTCAAGCAAAACCCCAGCATCCGCTTCGAATATCAGTATATGGCGGACGAAAAGACCCGCTTTATTGATACCGACCTGATCAAGCGGGAAGCGGCTGCCGCAGCGGCCGCAGGCGCCATTGATCTGGACCGCCAGCGGCGGAGAAACAGCATCGTACCGGTGCTGGCCGGTATCGTACTGGCCCTGATGGTCTTTGCCATTTCGTTTGGTGTCGTTGCCGTTCTGAAGGTGCTGGCCGGCGATGAAGGCAAGGAGGAAATTTTCCTGCCGGATTTTGTAGGGATGAACTATGAGGACATTGAGGCACAATACGGCAATCTGTTTGATTTTGAACTGGATTATCAGCCCGATGACACGCTGGCAGAGGGCATTATCAAGCGGCAGGAACCCAAAGGCGGCGTCAAGAACGTGCTGAAGGGTTCGTCCGTCAAGCTGGTCATCAGCTCCGGTATCGAATATACCACGGTTCCGTACGGATTGGTGGGCAGTACGATGACGGATGCACGTACCATTCTGCGCGATTTTGATCTGGGCTGTACCGTACAGGAGGTCTACGACGAGGATACCGCCGTGGGCAGCGTGGTGGCGGTATATCCGTCGGAAGGCGACACGATATCGACAACCCAGAAGGTGATTCTGTACGTCAGCCGCGGTAAGGAAGACGTGACCGTAACCGTGGACAATTACGTAGGCAAAACCTTTGAAAAGGCCAAGAATGAAATCCTGAAGCTGAACCTGAAGGTGTCTGAGCCCATCGAAGTCAACAGCTATAAGCCCAAGGGTCAGGTCATCGCACAGGATCCCGGTCCCGGCAGCAGCCTGCTGGAGGGTGAATCCGTGATTCTGACCATCAGTAACGGCATCCCGCCGGAGCCTGTCAAAGTTACCATTTCCTTCAATGTCATTCTGCCGACCACCGCAACGCAGGCACTCGATCTGACGGTGTGGGTGGACGGTGTGCAGGATACCTCCAAGAATGTCCGTGTGGATCCCACGCTGATCACCTCTACGCCGGTGAAGCTGACGGCCAACGAAGATACCACGGCTTCGGTCATCATCCGCCTGAACGGCAAGAACTATCAGATGTGGACGCTGGACTTCTCCAACGGCGGTTCGGCCATCTGTGTGCGTGACTATGGCTGGGTAGAGGAACCGCCGGTCACCAGCACGCCGAGCAGCAGCAATCCGGACTCTTCTTCCAGCGAACCGGATTCTTCCAGCAGCAACTCCGGCAATACTTCGAGCAAGCCCACTTCCTCTAACAACGGCAATTCGGGCAACACTTCGAGCAAGCCTGCTTCCTCCAACAACGGCAACTCGGACAATGCTTCGAGCAAGCCCGCTTCTTCCAATAACGGAAATTCGGGCGCCTCCAGCAACAAGCCGGTTTCTTCCGGGACAACCTCGTCGGAAACGACGGCCGGATAAACAAATCCACATTCAGACCGGCGGCCGGACCAGAACCTGCCGCCGGTCTTTTTTGAAGAAAGGTGTGACTGCGAACCTATGATGCAGCAGGAAGGAACGATCCTCAAGGGTGTGGGCGGCCTGTATACCGTCCGTATGGCAGACGGTACGCTGCTGGAATGCAAGGCCCGGGGCATCTTCCGTAAAGAAAACATTTCGCCGCTGGCCGGTGACCGGGTCGCCGTGACGGTGGATACCGCGACCATTGAGGCCATTCTGCACCGGAAAAACAGTCTGGTGCGGCCGCGCATGGCCAATATTGACCAGATGGTGATCGTTTCCTCAATGGCGGAACCGGCGCTGAATCTGTTTATTCTGGATAAGATGACTGCCGTGGCCGTCAGCAAGGGAATGGAACCCATCGTTGTACTGACCAAGGCAGATCTGGCCTCTGCGGACCGCGCAAAGGCGATTTACGACACCATCGGGATGAAGTGTCTGTGCATTACGCCGGAAGCCTCAGAGGAGGCGCTGGAACCGCTGAAGGCATGGCTGAAAGGCAAACTCAGCGCATTTACCGGGAATACCGGTGTGGGCAAATCCACGCTGCTGGGACGGCTGATGCATTGTGAACTGGAGACCGGTGATGTCAGCCGCAAGCTGGGGCGCGGACGCCATACGACCCGTCAGGTGGAGTTGTATGAATTGCCCGACGGCGGCTATGCAGCAGACACTCCGGGCTTCTCCACGCTGGACATTGAGCGGTACGAATTGGTCCGCCGGGAGGACCTGCCGCACAGTTTCCCGGAGTTTGCGCCATATCTCGACGATTGCCGCTTCACTTCCTGTACGCACCGGAAGGAGCAGGGGTGTGCCGTATGCGCGGCGGTTGCCGCAGGTAAGATCCCTGCATCCCGTCACGAAAGCTACTGCCGGATGTATGACGAGGTCAAGGACCTGAAGGAGTGGGAGCATCCCGTCAGCGCGCCAAAGAAAAGACCGCGATAAGAACAGCCGCCGGATCGACGACCCGATCCGGCGGCTGTTTTTCATTGTTATGCACAAGCAGAGAAAATGCGCATAGCATGGGGAAGGGGGAGATGAACTTATGATGCGATGCGGCGGATGCCGTCC
>JAFTRF010000172.1 GCA_017462405.1 Clostridia bacterium
AAATTTCCAGACCGATGAAAATCAGAATGGCACCGCCGAGGATGCCCGCCTTGCCGGCCAGCTTGGTGCCAGCAGTGCGTCCAATGAGCAGACCGCCCATGCAGATGACAAACGTGACGGCCGCAATCAGCAGCGCCGCCAGCAGGGCCTCTGCACCGTTGTAGTCCGCAATGGTAAAGCCCACGGAAAACGCGTCGATGGAGGTGGCGATGCCCTGCACGATCAGACCCGCGAAGGTCACACCGTGGTGCTGCTCCTCGCCGCCCTTGTCGGTGATGCCCTCGTACAGCATCTTGCCGCCGATGAAGCACAGCAGCAGCAGGGCGATCCACGGGATCAGCGCCTCAAATGCACTGAAATACTGCACGATGGTATGCACACACACCCAGCCGATCAGCGGCATCAGCGCCTGAAAAAACGAAAACATTCCGGCGATGCCGCACATTTTCCGCTTGCGCATCTCCGGCTCGTTGAGGCCGTTGGCCAGCGACACCGAAAACGCATCCATTGCCAGACCGATGCCCAGCATCGTATTGGTGAAAAAGAATTGGAACCCCAGATTCATGCTGCTTTCCTCCATACACAATTACATCATTGATTGCAATACAATACCGGGTACGGCAACCGCCACACCCGGTATTTCATTTGCATACGCTTGCGCTGTCTGCGCGGATTTTTTATTCCTTGGCAGCAGCTTCTTCTGCCGCAAGACGGTCCAGCTTCCGGTTGCGGAAGTACAGCACCAGATCGAGAACGATCATGAACAGGTTCAGGAAGTAGAAGAACAGCACGTACCACTTGTCGGCAAACGCGGCCATATAGGCTTCGTTGACGAACTTGGAGATGATGCCGGCGATGTAGCCGAAAATCAGCAGCAGCAGGAACGGCAGGCTCTTGCCCTTCGCGGTGCGGGCATTCCAGGACTTCATCACGTTCAGCGGCCACGATGCGCCGAAGCTGAGGATCATGATGATTTCAAACAATTCAGACATGGTTTCTCATTTCCTTCCTTTTTTGTACTGCACCTATCTTACCACGGGATGCCCCACAGCGCAATACACAAAAACGCGGATTTGGGCAAAAGCAGGCGACTCATTCGTACCGGCGGGCGGTCAGTTCCTCCGGGGACTTGCGGCGCTTCTCGCGCAGCTTGTCGCCCTCCTTGGGGTAGCCCACGGTAATGACCAGCCGCACCTGTCCTTCCACGCCGCACAGTGCCCGGAGTTTAGCGTCGTCCAGCCAGCCCAGAATGCAGGTGCCCAGCCCCTGTGCGGTGGCTTCGGCGGTCAGATAGGCCGCCACGATGCCGATGTCGATGGAGCGATAGTCGTTTTTCTTCAGCTTGGCACCGGAGGCGGCCGAGCGGACGTAGGGCATTTCGGAAATTACCATCAGCACCGGTGCCTGGGCGGCAAATTTGTTCATGCCCATGCCCGTCGTGGCAGCAGCAACCGCCTTGGCCGTTGCACCGCGGCATACGGTGATAAAGTAGGGCTGGCCGTTGCAGGCCGAGGGTGCGAGGCGTGCGCTGTCCAGCATGGCCTGAATCTTTTCTTCTTCTACCGGGCGGTCGGGATCGTAGCTGCGGCAGGATTGGCGGGTTCTTGCGATTTCGGTAAAGTTCATGGCAATTCTCCTTTTGTATTGTATTTATGGAACGGATGAATTTATGAATAGTGCAATGGAATTGGAGTCCGGCAGACCGGGGGCGTGGACGGTAGAGAGATTTGTGAGACGGAAGAATTTCACACTCAGACACCCGGTACGACCGCAATCACCAGACCCGGCTCCGAGGTGTCGCCGGGATGACCGGCAGCGGTGCCGATGCGGTGGATCAGGTCGCCGGGCAGCGTCAGCACGCCGGGCGCGATGGTGACGGCCGCTGTGATGTCCGCAGCTTCGTCGGCC
>JAFTRF010000173.1 GCA_017462405.1 Clostridia bacterium
ATGGTGGTACTTCGATTCCAGCTATCCCGACGGGACCAAGCTGATCATTTTCTTCTATTCCAAGTCGCCCATCGCGGTGGATGGCCCCATCCAACCCATGTCCACTATCGAGCTGACCCTGCCCGACGGCCGGAAATTCGAGGAGCAGGTCCATGCAACCATCGGGGAAAGCTTCTACGCCAAAGACAAGTGCGACGTCCGTATCGGTGATTGCCGCATGACGGGCGACCTGCAGCATTACGATATTGTATTCCGCGGCAAGACGATGTCGGCTTCGGTTTCCCTCACCAATACCGTCCCGGCGTGGCGGAGCCAATGCGGCCCCATCCTTTTCGGTGACAAGGAAGAATACTACTTCAACTGGCTGCCGGCTACCCCCGAAGGCAATGCCGTTGCCGAAGTGAGCTATCCGGACGGGACATTGCATCTGGAGGGCAGCGGTTACCACGATCACAACTGGGGCAACATCTCCATGCTGAAGCTGATGCACCACTGGTACTGGGGACGGGCCAAAATTGGCGACTACAAAGTCATCTCCTCGTGGATCACGGCAGAGAAAAAGTACGGCTATAAGGAATTTGACGTATTCATGATCGCCAAAAACGGTGAAATTCTGGGTGACAATGCCAACCATACCCTGAAATTTTTACCCACGGACGAGTACATCGATGCGCACACCGGTAAGCCGGTCTACAACAAAGTGGTGTACGAATACGAAACCCCGGCGAAGGAATATTATCGCATCACGTACCTTCGCAGAGGCGACATCTCCCGGCAGAATTTTATTGATCTGCTGCCTGGGGCAGTGCGTCTGCTGGCCCGGCTCATCGGCTTCGAGGGAAGCTACCTCCGCTTCGAAGGCAGTGCTGCGGTGGAGCGGCTGGAGAACGGTACCGTGGTGGAGTCCGTTACGGAAGACGCTGCGGTCTGGGAACTGATGTATTTCGGCAAGGCCGGGGCAGACAAAAAACCGTAAAAACAATAGAACAGCTGCCACAGCCGATGGCGGACAGCCGGTCTGCCTGCACCAGCGAACGTTCTAATGCTGTGGATAAAAACAAAAAAGGATTGCCGCGTAGCCTGCGCTTGCGGCAATCCTTTTTTGTTTGCGGAAAACGACGAGACAACATCGTTAGAGAAAATCAGCACCAGCAATGCCGCAAGGGGTCCTTTTCGCAAAAGCGATCACACTGTACAGAACGGCCCGTCTCAGGAAAGCCGGATCTGTACCAGCCGGACGTCTTTTCCGGCATTGCCCCATATGACCGTATACAGGCAATCCCCTGACACCGCGATTTGTCCGACCACTTCGCCGTCCACGCTCAGTTCCCGCTGCAGACATCCGTTTTCCAGCGAAATCTGCTTGATGGATTTGTCAAAATCCCCAGCAAAAACAGCATCGTCCCGGACGGCGTAAAAATCACAGCCATTTTTCAGAAAAACGGACCATTTCAAGTGGCCGGTTGTACAGTCGAAATGATTCAGAAAGCCATCTGCACCTGCAGTGCCGTACAAAAATCCGTCCCGAACCGGGTACAGGTCGGTATACAGCCATGGGGAAGTGCGCAGCTGCGTCTGTTCCTCTCCAGTATCCACGTCCACACCAATAAGTTCGGTATCGTTTTTGACCCAGTAGGCGCGGTCCTTGCGGCGATAAATTTTGCATCTCAGCTGTGGTCCTTCAAATTTGCGTTTGTGCCGCCAAAGCACTTTTTGCGTCGACGGCTGATATTTCAGTATACCGGCAGAGGACCAGTTGGTATACCCGATCAGCAGCGCATCGTCATCCAAGCGGAGCGGGCAAAACAGCTTGTCGATTCGGGGAATTTTGATGGTACGGACGATCTCTCCGTTTTCCGGGCAGACGAACAAAAGCTGATCCCGTCCGGTGCAGGCGATCGTGCCGTCGCAGAAAGACAATTCCCCGGCGCGGTAGCGCTTGGTGTTTGAAATATCGATTTCCCATACGACCGACAGATGCTCCAGATCAATGCAGCACAAAGAACTGTGATTGTACTGTTGACAGGATACGTAAAGACGATGGTTTTCCAGCAGATGCGAAGTGACGTGCCCTTTTTCGCAGAACCGGAGCGTCTTCAGCAGGACATCTCCCTGAAGAAGTACAAAATCACCGGTATACAAAACGGCATTGCCGTCATAGTCAAAAAAGAAGAGATCCTTTGACAGCAGGTGATCGACGTCCCGGAGCGGATGCAGTTTTCCTTTGCCGCTTTTTGCATTGACCGTATGCAGCACCCTTGTGCAGCCGGGCATGCGCAAGGACTTGCTTACGAAATAAACGACATCACCGATCACCAAAATGGGCGATTCAAAATGTCCGTCGCGGCTGTGTTCGTTGGTCGGCA
>JAFTRF010000174.1 GCA_017462405.1 Clostridia bacterium
CGGGAAAAGAAGGGGAAAAATCTGTTTGTCCATCTTTTCAACACCGCCTTTCTATGGTAGAATAAGAGCAAACCGGCGCGAAAAAATATTTTCGCGGCTTTCCCTCTTAAAAATGAGAAAGGTGTGATTCCCTATGAAAAACTGTTGGAGCGCACTGCGGAATTACCGCAAGGAATGTGTGCTCGGCCCCCTGTTCAAGCTGTTCGAGGCGCTGCTGGAGTTACTGGTACCGCTGGTCGTGGCCGCAATCATCGACACCGGCATCCGGACCAAAGATTTCGGCTATATCGCCGGGATGTGCGGCATTCTGATCCTGCTGGGTGCGGTCGGTCTGGCCTTTTCGCTGACGGCGCAATATTTCTCGGCACGTGCGGCAGTCGGCTTCTCCTCCGACATCCGCCGCGAGGTATTTGCCCATGTGATGCGCCTGTCTTTCACCCGACAGGACACCACTGGCACCTCCACGCTGATTACCCGACTCACCGGCGATATCAATCAGGTGCAGTCCGGTCTGAACATCTTCCTCCGGCTGTTCCTGCGTTCGCCGTTCATCGTGTTCGGCGCCATGATCATGGCATTCACCATTGACTGGAGATCCGCAATGGTCTTTGTCGTCATCATTCCCATTTTGTTTGCGGTAGTGTTCTCCATCATCCTGTCTACGGCGCCGCTGTACAAAAAAGTGCAGGGCAAGCTGGATGGTGTGATGGGGGCGACCCGTGAAAACCTCGCCGGCGCCCGCGTTGTCCGGGCCTTTGCCATGGAAGAGCGCGAAACTGCACTGTTCGATGAACGAAACATTGCCCTGCAGAAAATGCAGGTATTCACCAGCCGGATCTCGGCGCTGCTGAACCCCATTACATATGCACTGATCAACATTGCCACGCTGGTGCTCATCTGGAGCGGCGCAGTACAGGTAAACATCGGCCTGCTGGAACAGGGACAGGTCATCGCATTGGTCAGCTATATGTCCCAAATTCTGGTGGAACTCATCAAGCTGGCCAACACCACCGTAACTGTTACCAAGGCCGTAGCTTGCCTGAAGCGGGTGCAGGGTGTGCTGGATCTGCCGGTGGATGCTGAACCTGCCGTACCGGCACAGGAAATCGCTGGTGCGCCCGCCGTCGAATTCCGGAACGTCTCGCTGATGTACAGCGGTGCCGGCGACGATTCGCTGACCTCCATCAGCTTTACTGCCCGTAAAGGCGAAACCATCGGCGTCATCGGTTCCACCGGTTCCGGTAAATCGTCGCTGGTAAATCTGATTCCGCATTTCTACGAAGCCACCGGTGGCACTGTCCGCATCAACGGTGTGGATGTCCGGGAATACCCCAATGCCCAGCTGCGGCAGAAAATCGGCATGGTGCCTCAGAAAGCCGTATTGTTCTCCGGTACCATCCGCAGCAACCTGCTGTGGGGCAAGCCCGACGCTACGGAGGATGAAATGTTTGAGGCGCTCGAAGCAGCGCAGGCGCTGGATTTCGTCAACGACCTGCCCCAAAAGCTGGACAGCACCGTAGAGCAGAACGGACGCAACCTTTCCGGCGGTCAGCGGCAGCGCCTGACCATTGCCCGTGCGTTGATCCGCAAGCCGGAAATTCTGATCCTCGACGACAGTTCTTCCGCATTGGACTATGCTACCGACGCACGTCTGCGGAAAGCCATCCGGGCACTGAGCGGCGACACCACGCTGTTCATCGTATCCCAACGGACGGCTTCGCTGATGCACGCAGACCGCATTCTGGTACTGGAGGACGGCGAGCTGGCCGGTCAGGGCACCCACCGCGAACTGCTGGACAGCTGTCCGGTCTACCGCGAAATTTACGAGTCTCAGTTCGGTGACGAAAAGGAGGGCAATTCCCATGCATAACGATTCCTGGTCTACGCTGCATCGTGTCCTGCACTACGTCCGGCGGCACCTGCTGATGGTGTGCTTTTCGCTGATGCTGGCGCTGATTTCAGTCATTTTCACCTTGTATCTGCCCATTTTGACCGGCGATGCCGTTGATGTGATTCTTGGCGCCGGACAGGTGGATTTTCCGGCATTGACCCGTATTCTTATTCAGGCCACGGTTGTCATTCTGCTGACCGCGCTGGCTCAGTGGCTGATGGCGGTATGCAACAATAAAATTACCTACGGTGTGGTCTTCGACATCAGCAGCGAAGCCTTCCGCCGCCTGCAGAAGCTGCCTCTGAGCTACTCCGACCGACATCCCCACGGCGACATCGTCAGCCGGATCGTGGCGGATGCCGACCAGTTTGCCGACGGGCTTCTGATGGGCTTTACCCAGTTGTTTACCGGCGTGCTGACTATTCTGGGTACGCTGATCATTCTGTTCAGCAAAAACATCTCGATTGCGCTGGTGGTCGTGCTGGTCACGCCGTTGAGCCTGTTTGCGGCCTCCTTCATTGCCAAGCGCACCTACTCCATGTTCCGTCTGCAATCCGACATCCGCGGCGAACAGACCACACTCATCAACGAGGCCATCACCAACCAGAAGGTCGCACAGGCTTTCGGCCGGGAGGATGCGCTGACTGCCCAGTTTGACGAAATCGACGGGCGGCTGGAGAAATGCTCGCTGCAGGCCGTCTTCTTCTCCTCGCTGACCAATCCCGTGACCCGCTTCGTCAACAGCGTTGTGTATGCCGGCGTAGCCACCTTTGGTGCCATCGCCGCCTGCCGCGGAGCCATTTCCGTTGGTGAACTCTCCTGCTTCCTGACGTATGCCAATCAGTACACCAAGCCCTTCAACGAGATTTCCGGTGTGGTTACGGAACTGCAGAATGCACTGGCCTGTGCCGGACGGATCCTTGCGCTCGTAGACGAAACTGAGGAAGAGCCCGATGCCGCAGATGCATTGGTGCTGACCCAGCCCGACGGCCGCATTGCGCTGAACCGGGTACGTTTCTCTTATTATCCCAACCAGAAGCTGATTGAAAATCTGAATCTGAATGTCCGGCCCGGTCAACGCATTGCTATCGTCGGCCCCACCGGCTGCGGCAAGACCACGCTGATCAACCTGCTGATGCGCTTTTACGATGTCAACAGTGGCGCCATTCAGGTCAGCGGTACCGATATCCGCAAGATTACCCGCCACAGTCTGCGCACCTCCTACGGCATGGTGCTGCAGGAAACCTGGCTGAAAGCCGGAACCGTCCGCGACAATATCCGTATGGGCAAGCCCGATGCCACCGATGAGGAAATCATCGCCGCCGCCAAAGCCGCCCATGCCCACAGTTTTATCCGCCGTCTGCCGCAGGGCTATGATACCGTCATCGGTGAGGATGGCGGCAGCCTGTCGCAGGGGCAGAAGCAGTTGCTGTGCATTACCCGCGTGATGCTGTGCCTGCCGCCCATGCTGATCCTCGACGAAGCCACCTCCTCTATTGATACCCGTACCGAAATCCGCATTCAGAAGGCCTTTGCCCGCATGATGGAGGGCCGCACCAGCTTCATCGTAGCGCACCGGCTGTCCACCATCCGGGAAGCCGATGTGATTCTGGTCATGAACGATGGTCAGATCGTGGAACAGGGCACGCATCGTGAACTGCTGGCGAAAAACGGCTTCTATGCTGACTTGTATCACAGCCAGTTCGCCCATTGATTTCGTTTATACCTGCAAAAAGCCCCGCGGTCCAAAACCGGCCGCGGGGCATTTCATGAGTATGTATTGGATTGAACGTACAAAGCAAAATCCCCGCAACCGATTGACGGTTCCGGGGATTGGAGCTACTGATCCGATTCGAACGGACGACCGGCTCATTACGAGTGAGCTGCTCTGCCAGCTGAGCCACAGTAGCATTTGCACAGCTCTGTTATTATAGCGCATTTTCTTCGGAATGTCAAGCAAAATCCTCTTGA
>JAFTRF010000175.1 GCA_017462405.1 Clostridia bacterium
AGCTGATTTTTATTGTTAAGATTTTTTCACCGTCAGAACATTCAATCCGCCGTTGAGCGCATACGTCTTGCCCAACAGTACACATTCTGCCGTGACACCTTCGGGCAATTCCGCGCAAAATACGATTTCGTCTGCATCCTGCTCCCAGCTGACCCGTACTTCACCGCAGGGCAATACCGTTTTGCCGTTGACGTAGGGCAGTTTTTCCGGGAATACCGGTGCAAACCGCAGCTTCTGATACCCCACGCTGTCCTCTGCCTGTCCGATGCCCAGCAACGAATCAAAGAAATTCTGCACCACACCGCCGAACATGGGATGATTGTGGGACGCATGACCGTCGAAATGCTCCCACAGCGTCGTGGCGCCGTGGTTTTTCATATTGGCATACGACCCGGTGTGCTGGCTGTTCAGCAATGCATAGGCCGTGTTTTCGTGTCCGTTTTTCATCAGTACATCCGTCAGAATCGCCGTACACAGGAAACCGGTGTCATAATAGCCCATTTCATCGTAGCGTTTCGCCAGATTTTTCAGTGTGCGTCCGTCTGCATCCAATCCGGCCCATACACCATACGCATCTGCACCCTGTACGCCGCCGCAGAAGCTGCCGGTGCCCTTGTCGTAGTATTTGTCGCAAATAGCCTGCTTCACCCGCTGACCGTAGGCGCGGTAGGCTCTGGCATCCTGCGAATGCCCCAGCCGTTCTGCGATCCGCACCATCCGCCGCAGCATATCCACCAGATAGCAGCTGTTCACGAAAATCTCCGGGATGCGGATGGGGTACAGCGTTGCCCAATCACCCAGACACCAGCCCTTCGGTTCTTCCCGCACCAGCAGATCCTGCTCCGTGTGGTTCCGCAGGTACATGATCCAGCTACGCATCGCCGGGTAGCACTCCGCCAAAAACTCCTTGTCGTCGTAGTGCTTGTCGTATTCATCCGGCACGATCACCATCGCACCGCCCCAGCCGCCGGGACCGCCGCCGCCGCCCATCAGCGGAGCCGTGTGCTGAATGTGTCCGCTGGTGATATCCTGTCCGTCCATGATGTCCCGGACCCACTTGCGGTACACGTTTTTCATGTCCAGCGTCAGCATGGCGGCTTTCGCCACAAGCTGACCGTCTCCCGTATAGCCCAGCCGCTCCCGGTGGGGGCAATCGGAGGGAATGCAGTTGTGCAGGTTCCCCAGCTGTGCCCGGAGGTACGCATCGTAGATCCATTCTATGATTTCGCTGCCGCACCGGAACTCCGAGATCACCGGTGCATCGGTGTGAACGACTTCAGCAATCAACTCATCAAATGTGCCCTCTACCTCAATATAGCGGCAGGCGTGCCATACGTATTCCGTGAAAAACGTATGGGTTTTCCCGCTGCAGATAAATACATCTTCCTGGATCTGCGGCTGACGGTTGGGGCGCTTGTAGTACGACCCGGTGGAATGAAATTCCGCTTCGCCGTTTTCATCCAGATTTTCTGCAAACCGCATCCGGATGCGGTCGCCGGGTGTGCCCGATGCCGTCACACGAATCTGCACGGTGATGTTCTCGCCCATATCATAAATCTGCCGCCCGTTGACGGTGTGCAGCAGCTTCGGCACGATGGTGCGGATGACCCGGTCCGACGGGCAGTCCTGCAGCGTCAGCAGGGATTCCGGCGCATCGACCACTTCCACCGGCTGCGGTTCTTTTGCTTCATCCAGCAGTCGTGCATCATGCACTTCACCAATGTACAGATTGCTGAACACAACTTCCGTCGGTGTCCATGTCTCCGTACCATCGGAGCAGATGGATCTCGTGCCGTCTGCATCGGTTATTTCTGCGGCAAACAGTGCTTTCAGCTGATCGCCGTAACTCATTCTGCCTTCACAGGCGCGTTCCTTCTGCCGGTACCAGCCGGGGCCCAACCGGATTTCCAGCACGTTTTCGCCATCCTGCAAAAACGGTGTCAGATCATAACTCAGATACAGAATCCGGTGCGTGCGCTCGTCAAAAATCGGGTAATGCCATTTGTGCGTCGGCCGCACATGATAATCCGTCAACGCCGGCACAAAACGATCCTCCGTGACCCGCTGTCCATTGACAAACAGCGTAAAAAAGCCCAGACCGGTGATTTCGATCTTGCCTGCCTCCGGTTGGTTCAGCCGGAACGTTTTCCGGATGACCGGAACTTCTGCTTCTTTCGGACAAGCGATCCACTTGCCGTTTTCAATCATGGTACTTCATCCTTTCGGAGTATAAATATAAGTATTTCTACCAAAAAGCATACCATCTGACCCGAAAAAAGTCAAGAAAAATGACCCGCACACACCTTGTGTACGGGTCATTTGTTCATGCAAAATACACGGTCTTATATTCAGGCATTTTCCTTGATCTCGCCGGCCTTGACCAGTGCCATCTTGGTCAGAGCGGGACCAACCAGCTCATATACCAGCGTTGCACACAGCACCACGGCACGGATCTCGGAAGCCATTTCCGGCACGACACGGCTGGCGGCCAGCGACAGACCGATGGCTACACCGGCCTGCGGCACCAGCGCATAGCCCAGCCATTTCTTGACGTCTGCAGGTGCGTTGCTCATCACAGCGCCTACGCTTGCACCGGCAACCTTACCGACCACGCGCAGTACGATGTAGATGATACCAACCAGACCCACCATCGGCAGGACACTCAGCTTCAGGTCTGCACCGGAGGCCACGAAGAACAGCAGGAAAATGGGCGGCGTGATTTCGTCGCACAGATCCATGATCATGCCGACCTCGCGGGAGAAGTTTGCGACCATCGCGCCCATCGCCATGCACAGCAGCAGTGCGGAGAATCCGGCCAGCTGAGAAATACCAATGGCGAAGAACACGAAGCCCACGATCAGGCTCATCCGGTTGCCCGGCTTCTTGAAGAAGCGCAGCGGGATCACGAAGATGATGCCCAGAATGGCACCGACCACCAGTGCGCCGCCGATCTCCCACACCGGTGCCAGCAGAGACTCTGCCAGCGACGCGCTGTTGCCGGGCGTCAGGGCCTGTGCCACTGCCACCGACAGCGAGAACAGCATCAGTGCCGTTGCGTCGTCAATGGCCACAACGGACAGCAGCGTTTCGGACACCGGGCCCTTGGCTTTGTACTGCTTGATGACCATGATGGTGGCCGCCGGCGCAGTAGCCGCCGCAATAGCACCCAGCACCAGCGAGAACGGTACCGGCTTGCCGATGGCGATCAGACCGATGTCCACGAACACCACGGCCAGCAGCGATTCCATGCAGGCGATGATGATGGGCATCGCGCCCACACGGCGGAAATACGACACCTTGAATTCATTACCGATGGAGAAAGCGATAAAGCCCAGTGCCACATCGGAAATGATGGTCGTCGCAGTCAGAAAATCCTCCGACAGTACACCCAGCACACTGGGGCCGATCAGCAGACCTGCCACCAGATAACCGGTCACGTTGGGCAGACGGACGTGTTTCGCCATACGGCCCATAAACATACCTGCAAAGATCATCAACCCCAAGTCGATGAATGTATTCAGTTGTATCATTCGTGATGCACGATCCCTTCCATGTACTTCACGGGCACGGTGAAGATGATACCGGTGTTGGGCTTATCCAGACCCCCGGTCACCTTGTTCACGATTTTCGACACCGTGGCCACCTTTTCTTCCTCGATCACCATAAAGATGGTCTTATTTTCCTTCCGCTGCGGTTCCAGCAGGAAGCGCAGCGAACCAATAAAGCGCAGGTCGTTGTGCTCCGCCAGTTCCATTGCCATACCGCGGCTGTCCAGAATGGTAGCACCGGAAATATGTGCCTTACCGAACTCCGTCAGCAGGTCTTCCAGACACTCCACCTTGTTCAGAACGATTACCAGCATCTGCATATAAATTCCCTCCAGAATTTCATAATATGGCTTCATTGTACCCTCTTTTTCTTCGTTCGTCAAGGGCATTGCTGTACGGTTTTTTCTCTTTTTTGACCTTGTTTTTGGGCTTTGTTCACATTTCTCTTTTCTTTTGCGCCGGAGTATGTTACAATAAAAAACAACATCAAAATGCTTATTTTTATGGACACGGGAGGTCTGTTCTATGATTTTCGGCGCAATTCTGGCGGGCGGCTCCGGCACCCGGATGCAATCGGTCCTGCCCAAGCAATTCCTCACCATCGGCGATGCGCCGGTGCTGATCCACACCGTCCGGGCGTTTCTGGCCTGCGAAGAGATTGACCATGTGCTGGTCGGAATTCCCCCCGTCTGGATGGACTATACCCGTGACCTGATCGTCCGCTACTGCCCCGGCGCAGAGGTCACACTGTTCCCCGGCGGTGCGACCCGGACCGACACCCTGTTTGCTGCGGCCGACGCCGCACAGCGCACCTTCGGCGCGTCTGATTCGGACCTGCTGATTACGCACGATGCCGTCCGGCCTTTCGTCACCCGGCAGATGCTGCTCGACAACATCACCGCCGCATCGGAGGACGGTGCCTGCGGCACGGCAATTCCGGCCATTGATACGATTCTGGAATCCGACGACGGCACGTACATCGCCGCCATTCCGCCCCGCGCCCGGATGTATCAGATGCAGACGCCACAGACGTTCAACATTACCGCTCTGCGGAATGCATTTGCATCACTGACCCCGGCACAGCAGGCAATCCTGACGGATGGCTGCGGCATTTTCACGGCTTGCGGGAAGAAAGTGCGTATCGTCATGGGCAGCACTAAAAATATTAAAATTACCACGCCGCCGGATCTGGCCACGGCCAACGCTTTCCTTGCGGAAAAAGAGTAATTTTTTTATTCTGCGAAAAATGAGATTTTTCTTGAAT
This sequence comes from Clostridia bacterium, assembly GCA_017462405.1. Taxonomy (GTDB): domain Bacteria; phylum Bacillota; class Clostridia; order Oscillospirales; family Acutalibacteraceae; genus RGIG4076. Next base: position 4,813 of record JAFTRF010000175.1, read on the forward strand.
AAGCCGGCAACGGCCAACGCCTTCCTTGCGGAAAATGAATAATATTTTTTATTCTGTGAAAAATGAGATTTTTCTCGAATAAGCCGGCAACAGCGAATGCTTTTCTTGCGGAAAATGTTGTTCCCCAATGGTCGTAGGGGACGGGTCCCCCGTCCCCGCATCCTGCCGCAACACTTTGAGGGAGCGGAAAACACGCCCTTGCAGACACTGCTCATTCGCTCACATCTCAGCAAAAGCCTCTCTTTTCTGAGACGCTGCATTTTCTCAGCGAATTTCTATCCGTTTTATCGAACACCTGTGCTGTTATAATGTATTCATTCTCAGAGAAGTCCTTATTTCACAGATCAAAGGAGTGTAACACACAATGTTTGAACAGTTCGCATTAAAGAAAATTCTGAAATCACTGCAGAAAAATCAGATCCGTATGGATACCGCCCACCGGCGCGTTGCTCGCCCCGACGAGAGCAAGCTGGGCGGCAACCCCTTCCTGCCGGTCGGGTTTGTCTGGCCCACTTTCACCAGCAAAGAAGACAACGTGACGCGTCCGCTGTCTTTCTTCTGCCAGATCAATCTGCAGGATATCACTGCGCTGGACACCGACCGGATGCTGCCGGAGCGCGGTCTGCTGTATTTCTTCTACGACACCGAATCCTTCTGCTGGGGCTTTGACCCGACAGACAAGGGTGCCGTGCAGGTGTATTACTACGAAAACACCGAGGGCTTCGCCCCCTGTGCGTTGCCCCCGGACGTTCCCGAAGAATCCACCATTCCCGAAATCGCCCTGCAGTTCACCACCGAGCCGTCTTTCCCCGGCTTTGAGGAATTCGAGTGCTACAGCGATCTGGACGTTGATTGGGAGGACTACGACCGGGTGCTGGCCAAGCTGGGCATCGATCCGGAGGCCGAAGACGAAAAGCACAAGCTGCTGGGCTACGCAGACCTGATCCAAGGCGAGATCCTCACCGAATGCGAGCGTGCCCGCCGCGGGCTGTATTCCGGTGATCCCGAAAGCTATCAGCGTACCGAAGCGGACGAAGCCGCCGCCATCCACGCCTGCGCCAAGGATTGGGTGCTGCTGCTCCAGCTGAGTACCATCTGCGCACGCGACTTCGAATGGATGTTCGGCGATTGCGGCAGCCTGTATTATTACATCCGGAAAGAAGATCTGGCCGCCCGCCGCTTTGAAAATGCCTGGTTCTCCGTGCAGTGCTACTGATCTGAATGATATTTTTGCAGTTCCCGGTACCGCAGTTTTCTGCTGCGATGCCGGGGATTTTTTTGCACAAATCACAAATTCAGAATTTAAATTTGTGCAAAAAAATTCTTGACAAAGCATATTTCCAGAGCGTACAATTAAAGAAGCGGGTATTCCCGCGCAAATTGCAGACAATCTATATGCAAAGGAGTTGGATTTTGTGGACACAGTGGGCCGAAGTAGTCAGGCGAACAGCAGAACACGTCATAAACCGTGGGCAACGGCAGCTGTGTGTACACACTTCCGCTGTCTTTGATTGCGCATCCCGATGGTGACCCCATCGGCCCTTTTCGTGCGCACATATCACGATTTATGACGCCATTATGGGTAAATTGTGCCCATATGGCGTTTTTTGCTGTCCTGTTTTCCTGCATCCCCCCATTTGTACCCCGCCGTCCGTCACACGGCATTTCGCACCGCGAAACAGTTACAAATGATACGAAAGGAAGGAATCAACATGGACGAAATGAAAATGAAAAACAACACCCTGCTCGATCTGCTGGAGGCCGGGCAGATCCCGGAGATCGAAGCCGAGCTCCGCGACATGAACGACGAGCGGTTGGCCGAATGTCTTGCCTCTGTCCCCGCCGACCACGCGCTGCACCTGTACCGGCTGCTGCCGGAAGACCGGAGCGCCGAGATGTTTGCATTTCTGGCGCCGGAACTGCAGGAGCAGCTGATGGAAAGCATGGACGATGATGCCAAAAACCGTGTGCTGTCCGAGTTGCTGGAAGCCAAGCAGTTTCTCAACCTGAAAGAGCATCTGGAAGACATGGACGAGGAAGACATCGCCGACTTCCTTGAGCCGCTGTCCGAAGAAAGCGCCGTACTGGCTTATCAGGTGCTGGACGATGACGATGCCGCCGCCGTTTTGCCTTTCCTGTCTCCCGAACAGCAGGAGCAGATCACCAGTGCAATGGACGAGGCCACCGACCGCACCGAAAAACTCACCGAGCTGCTGGAGGGTGAGCAGCACCGCAAGCTGAAAGACGAACTGGAGGACATGACCGAAGCGGAGATCACCGACTTCATGGAAACTCTGCCGGAGGAAGATACCGTTCAGGTCTACCAGCTGCTGCCCAAAGACAAAGCCACCGACGTATTCGCCTTTCTGGACGACGATCTGCAGGACCAGGTCATGGAAGGCATCGACGAAGAAGAAAAATACGAACTGCTCAACAGCCTGCTGGAAGCCCGTCAGTACCGCGAACTGAAAGAACAGCTTGTTGAAATGAACGAGGCCGATATCGCGGAATTTCTGGACCCACTCTCCCAGGAGCGCACCGTTCTGGTGTACCGGATGCTGCCCAAGGACCTCGCCACCGACGTATTCGCTCTGCTGGATCCCGAACAGCAGGAGCAGATCATCCACGTCATCAACGACGCCGAACTGAAAACCATCGTGGAAGACCTGTACGTGGACGATGCCGTCGATATGCTGGAGGAACTGCCCGCCACCGTGGTACGCCGCGTTCTGAAAAACACCAATCCCGAAACGCGCAAAATTCTGAATCAGTTCCTGCAATATCCGGACAACTCCGCCGGCAGTGTGATGACCGCGGAATACGTCCAGCTCCGTAAGAGCATGACCGTCCGGGAGTCCTTTGACCACATCCGGCAGAACTGTGCCGAAACGGAAACCATCCATGTCTGCTACGTCACCGATCAGGAGCGTCATCTGGAAGGTGTCGTCACCATCCGTGACCTGCTGATGAACGGCTACGAAACCAAAATCGGTGACATCATGGACGACAATGTCATCAAAGCCGTCACCACCGATGACCAGGAGGAAGTGGCCGACTCCTTCACCAAATACGACCTGTTGTCCATCCCGGTCGTCGACCACGAAAACCGTCTGGTCGGTATCGTCACCGTCGACGACGCACTGGACGTTATGGAAGACGAGGCCACCGAGGATATGGAAATGATGGCCGCTATCACCCCCTCGGAGAAGACCTATATGCGCTCCTCCGTGTTTGATATTTTCCGCAGCCGTGTGCCGTGGCTGATTCTGCTGTGTCTGACCGCCACCTTCACCGGCATGATCATCTCGTTCTACGAGTCCCAGCTGGGCGCGATGCTCTGCCTGACCGCTTTCATCCCCATGCTCATGGGCTGCGCCGGTAACGCCGGTTCCCAGTCCTCCGTGATCGTCATCCGCGGTCTGTCGCTGGACGAGATCCGCTTCTCCGATATGTTCCGGGTCATCTGGAAAGAATTGCGCGTTGGTCTGTGCTGCGGTGCTGCCATGGCCTTGGTCACGTTCCTGAAGGTCATGCTGGTCGACCACCTGCTGCTGCGGACCGAAGGCATCACCGTGATGGTCGCGCTGGTCGTGTCGCTGACCCTGTTGGTCGCTGTGCTGATCGCCAAACTGGTCGGATGCACCCTGCCGCTGATCGCGCAGAAAATCGGCTTCGACCCCGCAGTTATGGCTTCGCCGTTCATTACGACGATCGTGGATGCTATTTCCCTGCTGACCTATTTCCAGATTGCCTGTATGCTGTTGCCGCTGTAAGGCCGGAGACCGGATGTTGCGAATGATACAACCCCTTGTAAGAATCGCTTTTCCCCCTTGACGAATCTCCCCGTAATATGTTACAATGGGAACAACTGAAGGGGAGTAGTTGATACTGCACGGTCAACAATCGCCGGGGTTTGCCCCGTGGCCGTACAGCTTCGGATTCGGAGTAACGAGACCTTCGGTACACTTATTTGTGTGCCGAAGGTCTTTCTTTTTCTGTATTTCTGCTCCCGTTCGGAAAAAGAAAAAACGGAGGATTGTACATGGAAGCCTTGTACGCAAACTTAGCCAACCTTACCCCTGGTCAGGTTGTCATGTGGATCATCGGCGGCGTGCTGATCTATCTGGCAATCAAAAAGGACATGGAACCCACCCTGCTCCTGCCCATGGGTTTTGGTGCAATCATCGTCAACCTGCCGGTCGCTGAAGAAGGCACCGGCATCCAGCACGTGCTGGACACCTTGTTCGACATCGGTATCGCCGGTGCTGAACTGTTCCCCCTGATCCTGTTCATCGGTATCGGTGCCATGATCGACTTCGGCCCCCTGCTGACCAACCCCAA
>JAFTRF010000176.1 GCA_017462405.1 Clostridia bacterium
AGACAGGCATATCGGAAGTGATGAGGGTTTCCATAATAAACCTCCGGGGAAAATTTTCTGCAAATATGTTATCCACAACGAAAGGAAGCGACGGAATATGAATAAAATACTGATTTTGGGTCACGGCGAAAGCGACCTTTCCCGATTGATCACGGCCAGCTGCGGTGCGGCGGAGCAATACGACTTTGAAGCGTATGAATCCATTCGCTTCGAGGACTACGATGCGTATGCATTTCTGGGCGGCAACGGTGAAGAAGCGAAGATTCTGCCGCCGCCGTTGCGTGTCCGGTTTGAGGCATTGCGGAAAACGGGAAAACCGGTTTTTGCGGAATTTATCCGTTCCGTGGGGTATCATGGAAGCAGCAATGTGCTGAAAATGGACCATCAGCGGCTGCTGTACCGGGGCCAGCCGGTGAGCATCGACGGGCTTTCCGTGGGGGATATTCTGGACGGACACTACAATGAATGCTGCAAATATGAGTATCTGCCGCGGACGCTGGAACCGATTTTGTCGTACTACGACTATCTGAATGCCCATGCACACATCGACGTGCAGGCGGCGGGGCATGGCAAGGGCATACCGGCGTTGTGGCTGCTGGATGAAAATACACTGATCGCCTCCATGCGGCTGTGCAATTTCAACCGCGCACGTTTTGCACCTGCCCGGAACTGGCAGTGTGTACTGCGTTATATTCTGTCTTTTCTGGCAGGAGAGCCGGTTTCACCGGTATTTCCCGAACCGGTTTGCCGCTTTGAGCGGGATGTTATGATCGAAACCCCTTCGGACGCGGATGCGGTCGTCCGCCGGGGACTGGATTGGTTCAAAAATGCCGATATGCTGGTCGCGGACGGCAAATTCGGTGTGCAAGAGGGATTGAGTCATCACATTTCCGCCAAAGACGGCAAGCAGAAACGCGAAACGCTCATCCGCACCGATTGCTCCGGTGAAACGGGCGGTGCATTTCTGCTGGATTGGCTGCGGACGGGCAATGCGGAAAGCAAAGCCATTTTTGAACGCCTCGAAAGCTTCTGCTTTGAATATATGCAGGAAAAAACAGGCGACCACAAGGGAATGCTGCGCTGGACGGAGAATGCGTGGGGGATTTGCTATCAGGACGACGTAGCCAGAGCGATCCTGCCGACCCTGCTGTGTCAGAATTATACGGAAAGCGGCAGCCGCTATTTTGCCGATGCGGTGGATGCACTTCGCTATCTGCTCCGCACCACCGCCCCAAGCGGACTTCGTGCCCCCAGCACTGCCGTACCGCTGCTGGACGAGCGTACCCAAAAAATGCATCGGGAAACCGAGTATCGCTGCACGACCAAAGCCCATCACAACAGCTTCTATCAGGCGATGCTCCTGCTGGCATATCGTGCCGGCGGTCCGGAAGAATTTCTGGAACTGGCCGTCAAGGGGCTGACCAGCGTAATGACGCTGTACCCCGAAAACGAGCGTGAGACGAGCGAAACGGAGGAAATGTGCCGCCTGATTTTCCCCTTGGCCGTTTTGTATCAGGTCACGGGCGATGCACAGCACCGGGCGTGGCTGTATCGGGTGGTCCGGGATCTGGAACGTGTGCAGCACCGGAGCGGCGGCTACTGCGAATGGGATACGGGCTA
>JAFTRF010000177.1 GCA_017462405.1 Clostridia bacterium
CAAGGACAAGAAAGTCACCTTTGACGATGTGGCCGGTGCAGACGAGGAAAAGGAGGAACTTCAGGAAATTGTGGAGTTTCTGAAAAATCCAAAGAAGTACAACGATCTCGGCGCCCGGATCCCCAAGGGTGTACTGCTGGTGGGCCCTCCCGGAACCGGTAAGACCCTGCTGGCCCGCGCCGTAGCCGGTGAGGCCGGTGTACCGTTCTTCTCCATTTCCGGTTCGGATTTCGTGGAAATGTTTGTGGGTGTGGGTGCATCCCGTGTCCGCGATCTGTTTGAACAGGCCAAGAAAAATTCGCCCTGCATCATTTTCATTGATGAGATCGATGCGGTTGGCCGTCAGCGCGGTGCTGGTCTTGGCGGTGGTCACGATGAACGTGAGCAGACGCTGAACCAGCTGCTGGTGGAAATGGATGGCTTCGGTGCCAACGAAGGCGTCATCATGATTGCGGCAACCAACCTCCCCGACATTCTGGACCCGGCGCTGATGCGTCCCGGCCGGTTTGACCGTCAGGTCATGGTTGGCCGTCCCGACATCAAGGGTCGTGAGGAAATTCTGAAAGTACACGCGCGCGGCAAGCCGCTGGCCCCCGATGTGGAACTGTCGGTGATTGCAAAATCGACGGCCGGCTTCACCGGTGCGGATCTGGAAAACCTGCTGAACGAGGCTGCACTGCTGGCAGCCCGCAAGGACCGCAAGGCCATCACCATGACGGAAGTTGAAGAAGCTACCATCAAGGTTGTAGTGGGTACGGAGAAGAAGTCCCACGTGATGACCGACCGGGAAAAGAAGCTGACCGCTTATCACGAGGCCGGTCATGCGGTGGTCACTTACTACTGCCCGACGCAGGACCCCGTACACCAGATTTCCATCATTCCCCGCGGCATGGCCGGTGGTTTCACCATGTCCCTGCCCACGGAGGATAAGTCGTATCGTGCCCGTTCCGAGATGCACGAGGACCTGTCGGTGCTGCTGGGCGGCCGTGTGGCAGAAGCGTTGGTGCTGAATGACATTTCCACCGGTGCCTCTAACGACATCGAGCGTGCGACCGGACTGACCCGTTCCATGGTGACCAAGTATGGTATGAGTGACCGTCTGGGTCCGATTGCGTATGGCTCTGACAACGGCGAGGTGTTCCTCGGCCGTGACATGGGCCAGATCCGCAACTACTCCGAAAAGGTAGCTGCGGAGATCGACGCCGAAGTGCGCAGCATCATTGATGCGGCATACAACAAGACCGAGAAGATTCTGACCGACCATATGGATCAGCTCCATTGCGTGGCGAAGTATCTGATGGAACACGAGAAGGTCGACGGTGCTACCTTCAAGACGCTGATGGAAGGCGAGCAGTCCGAACCCGTTGCGGAATAATGACTTCCAGTAAAAAAATCCTGCGGTTTTCCGCAGGATTTCAGCTTGTCGAAAAACTGTCTTATGCGATATGCCGATAGTCAAGACGCACAAATGAAGACTTTCTGTTGCCGCTTTCTTACCCTCTCAGCTTCGCTACGCTCAGCAGCTCTCCCGAAGGGAGAGCCAAGAAACGAGCAAGCCTCCTTGCCTCTCCCTTCGGGAGAGGTGGCAGCCCGCAGGGCTGACGGAGAGGGCTAAAGACCTGCCATCGCATTTGTATATTATTTTACCGTCATGTCTTGTAATGGACTTTTTCAACAGCCTCAAATCCTGCGGTTTTCCGCAGGATTTTTTTGTATAAACACCGGTGTAGCGGACACACTAACACCGGACATCGGAGCAGACCGCCGGTTCCGGTGCGCCTTCAGATAAAGCAAAAGCGCCTCATCCCCTGGATATCCGGGATGAGGCGCTTTTGCGTGGTTATTTTTTCTTTTTCGGCTGTACCGGACAAACCGTATTGAACAGACGCATCAGCGCGGCTGTTTTGGCGGCAGCATCCAGATAAAGGCGGGAGGTACGGCTGCACGGGCGGCCCAGCAATACGATCGTTTCTACCGGACATTCCCGCTTTTTTACGAAAATATTCAGGTAAATGGCGGCGGGACGTTTGGTGACCTTATACCGTCCGCGTTCGTCGGGCTGGGGCGGCCACACATCGTCGCCTTCGGCGGAAAAAATGCCGTCGTTTTTCCAGATGTATTGTACGCCGTCCTCGGACAAACTGGCACCCAGCACATCGGAGAAACGATGCACCGGTGTCTCACCGTCTTCACGGGCAACCAGCCACAGTTCATGGTCTTCATCCAGCCACAGATCACCGATTTTGGTGGTCAGTGTGGCACCGGCCTCAGCAAAAGCGGCTTCGGCCAGCTTCTTTTTCCGGCGCTCGGCAATCAGCAGAAAGATGGCCGAAATACCCAGCAGAAGGACGGATGCACCCAATGTACAGTAAAATAATTTTTCCACGTTATACCCGCCTTTCTTACAGCAGCGTCAGCTGTTCGCCGGATTCCTCCGGGGTGGACAACTGACCGGCCGAGGGAAGTGTTTTGGGGCGATAGCGGTGTGGCTTGGCCAGCATCCCTTCCGTGTAAGGCACGATGGAACCGATGCGGCTGGCCCGCTTGAGCGTCAGCACGGCCACGCCTTGCGTGTTTTTGGTCGCCTTGGTCTGGATGGATGCAGAATGGAACAACAGGCGACGGCCGGTAACGGTCGCCATCAGGAATTCCTGCTCCTCATGAATGTAATAGCAGCAGAACAGCGGCTCCTTATCGCTGTAAGCCCCGACCAATTTCCGACGGTTGGTCTTGGTGGCATAGGCCTGCATATCGACCTTCGCGACCTTGCCGCTTTCAAAGAAGAACAGCATAAAGCCGTCGTATTTCCGGGTGATGGCCATATAAACGGGACGCTCGCCCTCGTCCATACCCAGTTTGCTGGGCAGAAACTCACCCAGCACGCTGGCCTTGGTTTCATCGAACTCGGACAGGCGGGTCTTGTACACCTGACAGCGGTTGGTGAAAAACAGCAGTTCCTGGTTATTAGTGGTGTCGGCGGTCTGGAGAATGCGGTCGCCTTCCTTCAGCTTGTGTTCACTGCTCATGCGCAACGACTGTGGGGTGATCTTCTTGAAATAGCCGCTTTCCGTCAGGAAAAGGTGCACCGGATAATCCGGGATTTCCTCCGGCTCTTCTTCCGGCTCCTCGGTGGGGTAGATCAGCACACTGCGCCGGGGCTGGCTGTATTTTTTGGCCACGGCCCGCAGTTCCTGAATGATGATGGTATTGACCCGGTTCTTCTTGGCCAGAATATCCTCCAGATCGGCAATTTCGTTTTCCAGTTCTTCCACAGCATTGAGCTGCTTGAGAATGTATTCCCGGTTCAGATGACGCAGTTTGATCTCCGCAACATATTCTGCTTGTACCTCGTCAATGCCGAAGCCGATCATCAGGTTCGGCACGACCTCCGACTCTTCTTCGGTGGAGCGGACGATCTGTACGGCCTTGTCGATGTCCAGCAGAATCTGCTGCAGACCGTACAGCAGGTGCAGACGGTCACGTTTCTTGGCAAGATCAAAATGGGTGCGGCGGCGGACGCATTCCACGCGGAATGCCACCCATTCCTGCAGCAGCTCCCGGATGCCAAGTACACGGGGGACACCGCCGATCAGCACATTGAAATTGCAGGAAAAGCTGTCCTCCAGCGTCGTCATGCGGAACAGACGGCCCATCAGCTTGTCCGGATCGGCACCGCGTTTCAGATCAATGGTGATTTTCAGACCGGCCAAACCGGTTTCATCCCGGATGTCAGAAATTTCCTTCACCTTACCGGCCTTGGCCAACTCGATGACCTTCTCGATGATGGCTTCTACCGTGGTGGACGGGGGAATCTGGGTGATATCAATGCAGTTGTTGGACTTATCGTAGGTGTAGCAGGCCCGTACCCGTATGCTGCCGCGGCCGGTACGGTATACGGCATTGAGCGCGTCCCGGTCGCAGATGATCTGACCGCCGCCGGGAAAATCCGGCGCGGGCAGGGTAGCGGCGATGTCGTGCTGCGGGTCCTTCATCAGAGCGATGGTGGTTTCACAAATTTCACCGATGTTGAACGGGCAGATGGAACTGGCCATGCCGACGGCGATACCGGTATTGGCGTTGACCAGCACCGAGGGGAAAGAGGCCGGCAGCAGCGTAGGCTCCTTCAGCGTACCGTCGTAGTTGTCCGTGAAATCCACGGTATCTTTGTCGATATCGCGGAACAGTTCATTGCAGATGTCTTCCAGCTTGGCTTCGGTGTATCGGGAAGCGGCCCATGCCATGTCGCGAGAGTAGAATTTACCAAAGTTGCCCTTGGAATCCACATACGGGTGCAGCAGGGCTTCGTAGCCCCGGCTCAGACGCACCATCGTATCGTAAATGGCAGCATCGCCGTGCGGGTTCAGCTTCATGGTTTCACCGACGATGTTTGCGGACTTGGTGCGGTGGGTATTGCCCAGCAGGCCCATTTTGTACATGGTATACAGCAGCTTCCGGTGGGATGGTTTGAACCCGTCGATTTCCGGAATGGCTCTGGATACAATTACCGTCATGATATACGGCATGTAGTTTTTCTCGATGGTTTCGGTGATAGGCTGATCCTGAATGACCGCCGGGGTCAGGGGTTCCATAGGTTTGTCGTTTTTCTTCTTCGGCATGTTTTCCTCTTCGTCTTTGTATTCGTACTCTTATTTGCAGTATTATAATTAGACATCCGCCTAAGCACAGACAGACATTTGCCTTTCTTTACAGCTTCACGATTTCGCCGCCAGCCGCACGGATAATCCGGTTGTAGTACGCCAGATCGATCCCCTTTTCGGAGGGCAGACGGGCATACAGGGTTTCCAGTTCCATTTCATCTGCCTGTCTGAGCAGGGCAAACAGCCGTCTGGCGTGCTCGTCCGCATCATTCGCTCTGCCGAGGGACAAAACGGATCCTGTGGAAAACTGCCCGGTTTCTTCCTCTGCCGCCAGCACACCGTATTTTCCCTGTCCGTTTTTATTTACATAAACAGCATAGGCATCCCCGTCCGGCGCATCCACCAGAATTACCCGGCACTTCGGCGAATAGTGCTTATACTTCATCCCCGGGGATTCCGGCTTGTCCCCCGCTTTTCCGGGATCGGTAACAGCTTCCGACACATCCACCCGGTCACAGATTTCCGAGAGCATTTCCCGGGTAACGGCACCGGGACGCAGGATTGTACATCCGTTTCCGTCCTTATGCAGGGCAATCACCGTGGATTCCACCCCGATGGAACAGGGGCCGCCGTCCAGAATCAGCGGAATCTTCCCATGCAGGTCGTCGTATACATGGGCTGCGGTGGTGGGAGACGGCTTCCCGGAGCTGTTGGCACTGGGTGCTGCAATGGGATGCCCGGACACCCGGATCAGTTCTCTTGCCGCGGGATGGGCGGGACAGCGGATGGCCACTGTGGAAAGCCCGCCGGATACCGCATCGGGAATCACGTCTTTTTTCGGCAGGATGATGGTCAGCGGCCCGGGCATGTGTTTTTCGGCAAGTGCATAATACAGCGGTGCGGTGTGAGCAATCTGTTCCGCTTCCGCCGGTTCTGCCACGTGCACGATC
>JAFTRF010000178.1 GCA_017462405.1 Clostridia bacterium
CAGTGCCCGGATAAAATTACCCAGCACCAGCCGGTCTTCGCGCAGATCCTCCGCAGAGGATGCGATAAACAAATTGATGAATTTCATCGGATGCTCCGGTTCTCCTTTCTGCAGGATGGATTATTTTGCTCAGGTCAGCGCATTGTAAATCTGGCGGCAATGGGGGTCGGTGTCCTTAAAGCAGGTGGCGATGGCGAGGGCTTCTTCGAAGAATGCGTCTGCCGGACAGTCGATTTCATTGTAAAGGAGGCCAAGATTGAAGCAGGTCTTTGCCACATCCGGCAAAAAAGTCTCCGGATGCTGCTCAGCCAGCTGCAGGTGAATGTTCAGCGCTTCAAGATAGAGTTGCTTGGCTTTATTCGGTCGCTGTGTATCACGATACAAATTTGCCAGATTGTTGCAACTCGTTGCCACATCCGGGAAGAAGGCCTCCGGTTGTTTCTCAGCAAGCTGATGATGGATGTTTAGTGCTTCAAGGAAGAATCGCTCTGCGCTCTGCTGTCGTTGCATGGTACTGTACAAAACGGCCAGATTGTTGCAACTCTTTGCCACATCCGGCAAAAAGGCCTCCGGGTGCTTTTCGGCCAGCTGACGGCGGATGTTCAGTGCCTCAAGGAAGAATTGCTCTGCGTTGTGCTGTTGTCGCATGGTACCGTACAAAATAGCCAGATTGTTGCAGCTTTGTGCCGCATCCGGGAGAAAGGCTTCCGGATGTTTTTCGGCCAGCTGACGGCGGATGTTCAGCGCCTCAAGGTGCAGTTGCTCGGCCTCATTCAGTCGCTGCGTATCACGATACAAATTTGCCAGATTGTTGCAGCTCGCTGCCACATCCAGCAGATAAGCCTCCGTTTTTTTGGCCAACTGACGACGGATGTTCAGCGCTTCAAGGTGCAGCTGCTCGGCTTCACTAAACCGCTGCATATTACGATACAAAGTGGCCAGATTGTTACAACTTATTGCCACATCCGGGAGGAAAGCTTCTGGTTGGCTTTTTGATAGATGACGGCGGATGCTCAACGCTTCAAGATACAAATCCTCGGCTTTCTTCATCTGCCGTATATCCGAATACAAAACGCCGCACAAATTACAGATCCTTGCCCACTGCGCGCCTTTTTCCAGCCCTCTGCCCAGATAATTGTGATACAGCTGCTCTGCGATTTCAATACCCTTGGTAAAATCATTCTGGTCATACAAAAAACATGCATAATCCTCAACGCACTGCAAGTCCAGCCCATGCCTGATCGTCAGACTCCGGGCATCCTCGTACAGCCGCCGGATCTCCTGCGCCCGCCCGGTCGTGATGCCCTGCGCTTTCAGCCCGGCAATTTTGGTCAACCGGTCTGCCACCAGCGCATCAAAATCTTCCTTGATCACCTCTGCCTTTTCTTCGGCACAGCGGCGGTCGGCATCAAATGCCTCATCGGTCAACAGCGCGCAGGCCTTGGCAGCCTGTCCGGATTCCAGCAGTTCCAGCGCCTGCAGTGTCCGGAGATATATCTTTTTGCCGTTATGCAGGATCAGATGGAGTTTATGAGAGGCTTTCAGCAATTCCATCTCGTACTTATGCAGCTTTTTCTTTGCTGTGTCCAGTCGTTTGCTGACTTTCAGCCGTCGTTTTTCCAGCCACGGATCATCGGGATGCTCTGCGCGCCGTTTCAGAATATCCGAAAATTCTTCTTCCAGATCCTGAATTTCTTCGCGGAGATACTGAATTTCCTCGTGATTCCGGTAATACGGCAGATTTTCCGTATTGATGTCCATGGGGTCGTTGTTCAGCAATACTTCACCGTCCTGGAGTTTCAGTTCGGCGTGCAGTTCCGGCTTCGTACACATTTCCAGCAGGATTTTCATCTTGACGGTGTCCATATGCTGAAATGTCGTGTAGAAATGGTTGATGTCCCGGTCCAGATGCTCCAGAAAGCTGCGGACCTCCTCCGGCATATCACCGGACACCTCTTTGTACAGCGTGAAAATTTTCGGCGCGCCGGTTGCGCGGAACCGATCCAGCGCCGTTTCGAAGTCGGCACGATCCTGCTTATCGGTTTTGCCATGGAACAGAATGTAGAAGTATTCGCTGTCCGTCACCGCCTGCGGATGTAGCGCTTCCGGCAATTCTTCCCGGAGAAACAAACGGAAATAGATGTCGGATTTCACATACTTGTCATTCAGTGCCCGGATAAAATTACCCAGCACCAGCCGGTCTTCGCGCAGATCCTCCGCAGAGGATGCGATAAACAAATTGATGAATTTCATCGGATGCTCCTTTCATCAAATACAAATCTCCTGATTTATTGTAACACATCTGGTACAATAAGACAATCATGCGCAGCAGGTCCCCCAAAAAAGATTTTCTGCGTGCGTCGGGGCCGCAGGGGTCATGCGGCCTCCGGATAGCGCGTCACAGATTCAATGCATACCAGCATGCGCTTCTCATCCGTTGCCAACCGCTTCACCATACACAAAACTTCTGTACCGGGGAGCAGATTGCCGAACTTGTGGGCAAAAGCATACTCGCCGTTGTCCAGCGTGAGATATACATCGTTCCGGCTGCGGCTGGTAACGACACCGTAGCATCCATCCAGAACATCGTACTTGTGCATCTCCGTATTTTTTGCTGCATGAAACATAGAAAATACCTCCTGAGTGTTGTAATATGGATTTGTTGTTGTCTATGAATTTATTATACGGGCGGAGCTGCCGGAGATTTTGAGGGGGAAACACGTTCCGGACGGCAGCCACGATGTTTTTTTGCGGACAGAGATCAAAGGAAATTTGACAGATATCGACAAAAACAGGAGATGAAAAAAGTGAAGACATTGACAATACATACGACAAATGATACAATAAAATAAACAATATGAACACAATGCCATTTGCAAGGAGGTAAACGCTGTGTACGCTGATTATCAGTATACGACACATACAAATAACAAATTTCAAGATCAGACGGAGAAGCTGCAGTCGTTTTATTGCCGGGAAGATTTTTCGAAGGCATTGACGATTTACCGTAGGGCAAAAGCAGGATCTAAAATCTTCCGCGGAAAAGTGCTGAAACAGATGTGCGACGCAAGAAAAATCGATTTTGACCAATTGATCAAAAATTCGTCCCTTCTGAAAACGATTCCGACCAGACAAGAGATGAAGGATGAAATTCTGAAAACCTTCTATGAACTGTATTCCTATGCACCAAGCTCTGCAGCATACATGGAACGCATCGTGTATCGGCTGGCGGAGGAATATCGCGGGGATCCGGTCCGGGTAGCCATTCTGAAAAAATTTATTTTGGGCGGCGGTGCCGGCTTCAAGACATACGATACAACGGCAGTGATCGAGTGGGCTGTGAACAAAATGTCCGGCGCAGCGCGGGAGGCATATGACCGGTCCGATGAAGAAACCCGTCTGGAACTGGTTGTCCGGGAACTGGACGACTCCATCTACAGCAAAGAACATTTGTCGGTAGAACTGACCAATATGGAAATGCTGGATCTGATGGTGTGGCGATGGGAACGGCTGTGTGCAGAAATCGGGCAGGTGCAGACTGCGGGAATTTATCGTGATACGAACGGTCGGGCCAGGCAGCAGCTGCATAATTTTTGCAAAGCACAAAAAATCGAGTTTGCAAAAGACGATACCACCGACGTGCTGCAGCAGAAAATTACAGACAGCCTGAGCGCATTCTGCAGTAAGCATGAGATCCCGGCGAAGGACTGCCGTGATTTTGTGGGAACGCTGGAGACGATGATCGCTGCGCTCAGAAAAAGAAATTCCGGTGATGTTACGGATGCACAGATGGAATATGTTTCCAACTGCTTCGGACTGCTGATGCGGAAGACGGTGTATCAAAACCAGACAGGGAATGAAGCTACGGCAGACCAGCTGTTCCGGACGGACGTCCGTGATGCACGGAACAAGAAAAACCGGTGGGAACTGCTGCAGGTATGCAACGGCCTCGCTATGGGCAATTTCAAAAACAATGGCAACACCCGGATCTGCCTGTACCAGTTTGCAATCATGTTTGGCATGACCATCGCCTTGAAGGACGGCGACGAACGGGATCCGGTGCGCGATATTTCCAAAAATCTTTTCGAGGATTTTTACTGTGACAATATGGCCCGGTTTCTGGATGCGGAATTCAATGAATCAAAATATGCCCGCACGATCGAGCGGGAGCCCAGCGGTGAGGGCATCAATCTGAAGAATTTTGCAGAAGCCATCTATATTTACTACCTGTACCGGCAAGATCTGAAATTGACGCCCGGTCAGCGGATCGATCAGGCACAGAGAGACATCGAAAAATGCATACGAAATGCCAAAAAAGAAAACCGGCCGGTGACGACGGAGCAGAAACGGGTATTTACATCCGTGTACAGACAGCAAATGGTTGATGTCATCATCGACGCGGAGCCCGCAGAACTGGTCGACAAGGTGGGTGCCTGTTACCACATTGATCCCCAAGGTGCGATCCGGACGAATCAATTTTCGGATACCAACAAGGCTTTTGAAATTCTGAGCAAGAGCATGGATGAGGTCGAAAAGGGGAACCTGTATGCGGGCGATGCCCCTCTGGACTATGGCAGCAATGAGGATGCAAAACAGCTGAATGATGATCTGATCGAGGATATCTGGTTTGAATCGGATGCTTTTGGAACGCGGTGGGGCATGGCCGGGCTGCTGACGGACAAGTATCGTGAAGATAAATGTTTCGTGCGGCTCGTCCAACAGATTGATCAGCGCCTGTCCGCAGAGATCGACTGGCTGAGCGGCCGGAAGATCAATCTCCTGTCCAATATCCTGCATGTACTCTGTCTGGCATCCCCTCAGCAGACTCCGATCGGGCTGGAAACCATGGAACGCCAGCTTTATAAGAAGGAGGCCGCGCTGACGGGAAATCAGATCGTTGACAGCGTGGAGATCCTGAAGGACCTGGGATTTGATGTCCACCGGGTCATGAAAAAGGATGAGAGCCATTTTTATCTGGGACAGCATCAGGAAACGGACGCATTGCGGATGCGCATTCTGGAACACGTCCGCTTCAGATATCGCTATGATGAGCGGCAGGAAGAACAGCTGCGGCAGCAGCTGTTCAGACAGCTGATCTCGGAGCGCGAGTACCTCAGCCACAAAATTACCCGGACGAAGCTCATTACGGTACTTACGTCCAGATACCTTGCAGATGTTCAGGACCGGAATGACCTCAATTCGCTGCCGGAGATTTACGACGACTTCAAGGCTTCTCTGGAACCGGGCCTGATCGAATCCCGCTTCCAGCCGTTGAATGAAAAGAATATGCTGGATATGTATGTGATTTTGTCCGTGTATCTCTATCTGGTGGAACACGGAAAAGGAGACGACATTTAACGAAATTGTGTTTCCCCCTTTGACATAAGGCTGCTGCAATGAGATATACTCATTACAACAGTTCGAGAGGGAGGATCACAATGGAATGCCATTATTATCAAAAGACCGGAGCGTACCACGCGGCGAACAATGCCCCATGTGAGGATGCGGTGCTGGCCGTGGAGGACTCCGAATATGCACTGATTGCGCTTGCAGACGGTGTGACCGCATGCAGACACGGAAAAGCCGGCGCCCAGAAGGCGGTGGAGGCCCTGTGGGACTATATTCAGTTGGAACGAGACCATATTTTCACATATTCGCCGCAAAAAACGTCGTGGCTGCTGCTGGAGCATGTGCTGTATTATCTGGAATTGGAATCATGGAAAGAAAACTCGGATGTAGCGGAATTTTCAAGCACATTGGCTTTTGCGTGTATCGAAAAAAAGACCGGCAGAGCAATAACCGGGAATCTGGGCGACGGAATCGTCTGCGGCTTTCTGAACGGAGCCTACAGCGCACCCACAGGTCCGGCCCGTCCGACAAACAGACCGTTTCTTACGACCACGCAATATGCTTACAAAGCCATGACCCTGCAGTATCCCGAACTTTTTCTGGAGGATTGCATCATTTTGGGAAGTGACGGCTTTATGCATGCGGTTCGCGCATTGAAGGACAACAATCGCTTGCTTTGCAAAACTGCGGAGCAGTTTGATTTCAGTGAACTGGATCAATGTCTGGCGCAATACCCGGAACCCGATGATTGCAGCTATATCGCAATCAAACGATCAAGAGAGAACATAGGAAGGAGTTAGGCATGGAGCAGGATAAACGCATTCCACTCAGCAAAGGTCAGACCATCACGCTATCGCTGGAAGCGGATGGAAGCGCCCCGCAGAAATACGTGATTGAATCTGTCGCCGGACGAGGCGGATCGACGATTTGTTACAATGCGATCCGTGTCCGAGATGGCGCAACAGGAAAATTGAAGGAATTTTATCCTTATGAGGCAACGCCGGATCATACGGAATGGTATTATTCGCTGGAACGGTGTGAAGATGGTCAGCTGATTCCCAAGGGAGGAACCATCCGCACATTTTCTGAAATGTGCGAGGAGTATCTGAATACCTATCGGCTTCTCAATAAAGTAATGGCGGAGAATCCGGACAATCAGGTGATCCGAAATTATGTGCAGAACGGTGAGATCCTGTATGGCCGTGCTGATACGGTCATCAGCCGGAAATACCCGCTGGAATCCAATGGCGGTAAGCGTCGGTATCACTCGACCGTTTACATCTGGTCCAGCGGCCCGGTAGGAATGGGCTTCGATGAATATCTTGCAGAGGTCCGGAAAGATCCGGTGCATGATGCGGATGATAAACTGCACAAAATTCTGAATACGGTATGCACGCTGGCAGATTCGTTGTGCGCGATCCATACGGCCGGGCTGCTGCATCTGGACATCAAGCCGGACAATTTCCTGATCCCCTTCGACAGCATGAACGGCCTGAACACGAACAGCGTTTCGCTGTTTGACATCAGTACACTGTATCACGCAAGCAGCCGGATCCCCTGCGGAATTGGTACGGAAGGCTACCGCGCCCCGGAAGTATTACGCGGAAATGCGGACGACCGATCGGACACATACGCAGTCGGTGCCATGCTGTTTTATGCACTTGTGATCACCGAAACCATTCCGGACGGACTTTACCGCGACAGCCTTTATCCCGATATTGACCGTCTGGTCAGATATTCGTCGCTGATCCAGCATACGAATGCCAGCGCAAGGCTGATTTCCCGCATTGCAAAGATCATGAAAAAATGTCTGGCACCGAGTCCGGCGCAGCGGTATCAGGAAAGCAGTGATTTGCTGCACGCATTGAAAACAGCAGAGCTTGAAGCCAGACAGAACGCCGTGGATCCGAAGCTGCTTGGTCAGAACAAAAAAATCGCCATTGTGGATCTGAACGAAAAAGGCATCAATTCTCCGGAAATCGTGATACAAAAGATGCTGTACGATCATCCCTTGTATGAAGTATTGACACCGGGGAAAACGCAGATCCGGGTGCTGGTCATTGGTTCGGGCACCTATGGGCAGAAATTCATCGATCAGTGTCTGCAGGCGGGCCAGATGAAGGGCTATTCGCTGTCCGTGACCGCAGTATCTCCGACACCGGCAGAAGATAAGGAATCCTACCTGCAGTTCCGTCCCGCACTGAGTCGTTTTGTGAATGTAGACGGTTCGATGGAAGACGACAAAAGGGCCTATGCTGAATTGCGTTTTGTTTCCATCAATGAAGCGTGCGGGTATACGGATGCCGTGGAGCGCTGCTTCGTGGGCGGAAAAGAAAAAGAAAAAAACAAGCGCATCGTTGGCGACCTGATTTACAGTACCGTAGACAAGGAGAAGCTGTTTGACTACATTTTCATTGCGCTGGGAAACTCCACGCTGAACCGGGAAATTGCAAAGCTGTGTCATGAAGAGACGGACACGTGGGGTGTCCGGTGTCCTGTTTGCTACATCAGTGAGCGGACGCCGAAAAAGGGACGCAGGAATCAGAATTCGATGCTTTATCCGGTATATATCAGTGAACCGATCACACCGGCTACCATCGACCCGGTGCTGGAACAAATGGCATTCAACACGGACATCGCATGGAACAGCGCGCTGAATATGGATGTGAAGGAAGCGTTTGAAAAGTTTCGCAGCGATGAGTATCGCTACAGAGCATCGCTTGCTTATGTGCTGTCCATTCCCTACAAGCTTTTCAGCATTGGAATTGTACTCCAGAATCGGATCAAACCGTTTATGCCGGAAGATTTTCCGGGATTTATGCTTGCGGGTGATGTCAGCCGGGCAGCAGAGATGTTTACGGAAGATGTTATTGCAAAAAAAGACGTGGACACCGATGCAAAAAGCAAGTTTGATATGCTGGTCTGTCTGGAACACCAACGCTGGGTCCTGAACATGGTTTGCGAGTCGTGGGATGCGCCGCTGGATGCAAACGGGAATCTGGATCTGGGACGATGCGTGTCCGAAAGTGCGGTGAAAAATAAGACCAGTCAGACGCATCCGTGCATCGTATTCAGTACGGAAAATACCCCGCTGAGCAGTTCGCTGTACGTAGAAAACAGACGTCAGAAGTGGGATGAGGACCCGATCGACCCCAATCTGGACGCGCTGGATAAAATGTCTCTGGAGCTGCATCGGCGGTTCAGAGAAGCCGCAGCGATATTCAAGGGAAAAAATCCGCTGCAGGGAGAGGACGTCCTTGCATTGGCCGCATTGATCTCCTCCGCAGATGAAAGCGTCATCCGATCCTACAAGCAATTCGTGTTCTGTCTGAAAAACATTCTGAACGGTGTTGAAAGCTACAGCCGGCAGTTTGACTATTACAAAGAATGTATGGAAGCAGAACTGAAAAAGGTTCCGGAGGCAATCCGGAAGGATGCCTGTGACCGGCTTAAACTGATTGAAAAGGCCTTCTTCCCGGTGATCGAGGCCAACCTCTACCGCAACTACAAAGCCACGGACGAGGTTCTGGTGCAGAAAATACCGTTCATCCTGACCTATCGTTTCCAGAATACCCTGGTACTCGCTTTTGAAGACGGAAAGTACCAGAACGGGCGGAATGAGGCAGTGTTTGCCAATGTGGCGGCTGCAACTGTGTTGTGTCCGGAAAATATCCTGTATCTCTATCGTTTCACGGAGGATACAAGGTACGATTTGCTGACCAACAAGCTGACCGCAGTTCTGAACTATTTGGGCAAACGCAAGGTCCATTGCAAAGTGTCGCTGGCAGTTGCATTTCCGGCTCATTTCAGCGATAAGCAGCACAGCAGCCTTGAGAAGTGCCTGAAAAAAATCCAGAAACAAAATCCGGAAGATGCGAATGCGTCGTTTGCGGACTACAGGATCCTCGGTTACGAAAATCCCGAAGAACTTACAGCAGGTTTGTTGCAGCTCATGAAGGAACAAAATGCAAGTCTGTACGACGGAAGCACGACCCTGTTCGATTCTGTGCTGGACAATGGCCTTTTTGTCAACCGGCTGCTGAAAGCGGGGATGCCGTATTTTGAATTCGATTGGCGGAACAAGAAGTTTACCAAGCATATCAAATGTGACTATCTCCGGTATATTCAGGATCAATCCAGCATTCGGATCCACGATATGTTCGCGCTGATGAATGCAGAAGACACCCGTTTTAACTTTCCGGAGTTTGCCGATGACTATGAGACGTTGTGGGAGATCTATACCGGCGTGGCGACGGGGGTCAAATTTGAAAACAGCGTCTGGAACTGGAACCAATTGTGTCAGATTCTTGAAAAATACGAATCGGATCGGGCGCCGATTGCAATCATCCCGCTGGATTCCAAAAGCAGTCTGCCGCCCGTGAAAATGGAATATGTTCTTCCGGAGTATACCTACCGGACCGTAAAAACGATCCTCGGCAAGCTGATTCATCTGGAGGTCATCGACAAAGATTCCAAGGTGTCCGGCTATACAAGTGAAAACTGCAAGGTGGAAATCGTAGCGGATGGCCGGTATGCCAGTGCGTTCAATGCGCTTTTTGCCCGCCCCGAAAACCTCCTCAGTTTTTATTGTGTTGATGTGATCAGGAGCACCAAAAACAATAAGGACAGCATCCGGTTTGTGTACTCCAGCACAAAAGTGGAAAACCTGGACCTTGATCCGGACAACAGAGACAAGAAGAAACATTACTATCCGATTCTGCAGGAACTGGAGAGAAAGCATTTCATCCGGCATCTGACCTGTTCCAAAGACAGGCCCTCCGTTGTCAGCTTTGAGTATGCATCTCAGCGCATCAAGAAGCTGCTTACCTGCGCGGGCGAGATTCTGGAAGTTTATACGTATTATCAGCTCCTCAGAACCGGCTATTTTGATGATGTGGCGTGCGGCTATGAATTCCGCTGGCAGGACGGCGAAGTCCGGAATGAACTGGACATCGTGGCGGTCAAAGGATTCCGCTCCGTGATCGTGGAGTGTAAAGCGGTGCACAAGCTGGAACTGGACTACTACCACAAACTGCACAGCATTGCAGAACATTTCGGTATAGGAACCAAAAAAGTGCTGGTGGGCAATACATACAGCAACCACGATGCCGTTCTGGAAGCGTCCAACCAGATGCAGCGGACCCGCGGAAATCAGCTGGGGATCATCACCGTTCACGGCGAGGAGAACATAAAAAATATTGGACGGGAATTGATGAATATCATCAAGCAATAATGTTATGGAGGTCCCTGATCCGGCAGGAGAACTGCTGGGTCAGGGCAAATCAAAGGAGGAAAAAACAATGTATCATCCAGTACCTGTGGATACCACTTCGGTGGAACTGCCGGAGGAACTGCTTGCGCTGACGGAGCAGATCGCTGAAAATGTGCATGATGTCTGGGCAGTGTCCCGGATCAGAGAAGGATGGACTTACGGCGAGGTCCGTGACAGCATTGCAAAAACGACGCCGTGTCTGGTGCCTTACGGCGAATTGCCGGAAGAAGAAAAGGCATACGACCGCAATACCGCGCTGGAAACCCTGCGTCTGATTGTTTCGCTTGGTTACATGATTGAGAAAAAACAGTAATACCGAAAGAGGCGCAGAAAATGAGCAGACCGTTATCACATGACGTTTTCATCAGCTTCAGTTTTGCGGATCAGCCGCAGCAGGCCGTACGGGAGATGCTCTGACGAGCGGAAAAAGCAGTCTGTAATCCGTTGTGTGCAGCATTTGTGTGAGCGGGAACGATTTTTTATCAGCAAATAAAAAAATTTTTCAGGAACCTCAGAAATGAGGTTCTTTTTTTGTTCCCCCAAGAAACGGAGGAAAAAGCGGATGATACAATGATATCAACAGAACGGGACATCGCCCGGTTGGTGAGGGCGTAGAGTTTACCAACAGCGACGGAATGCGGCTGAGTACATTCCGGGCCGCGCCAACGCACAGAAACATCGGAACAAATATTTTTTATTGTAAAGGAGTATGTATTATGAAAGAAAAGAAGTATTCGCAGGACATCGCCCATGCAATCAACACCTTCCTCAAAGAAGACGGTTGGAAGTATTCCTTCAACGAGCAGAACGGACAGTTTCAGTTCAGCCTCGTTTTGAAAAGCAAGCTGAAAAAGATCCATTACCGCATTGATGTCAGCGACGACGACTATACCGTGTATGGCGTTTCGCCCATCGGTGTGGATGCCAATGACGCAGCGATGATGGCGACGATGGCGGAATTTGTTTGCCGTGCGAACTATGGCTTGCAAAACGGCAATTTCGAACTGGATGTGCGCGACGGGGAGATCCGGTTCAAGAGCTACGTTGACTGTGACGGACAGATTCCTGCGCAGGCGGTGATCCAGAACAGCATCTACTGCCCGGCAGAAATGTTCAAGGTCTATGGAGAGGGGGTTGTCGGGATTATCTTTGGCGACATGACGGCCAAGGAAGCCGTCGAGAAGTGCGAAAAGACTCCGATACAGGAGGCATGCGCGCTTCTTGGCGGGGATATCGACGCGGATACGGCGGATATCGACACGATCATCGAGCGGCTTGAGGAAAAGCTGAGAAGCTGCCTCGATGAACTGGACGCCAGCGAAGCATGAGACGCGGCGGACATCGCAGCAGATATCGAAAAGGAGGTGATTGATACCCGAAGAAAATAAAAAAGAGCATCATCGAAAAGCGCCCGTTCTGGTAAAAGCGCTCCTTCGGGATCGGATATGACGGGGAAACGCTTTCTCATGAAATGTACAATTCCGGCATCGAAAAGATCGGGTTCCCGACTTGAGCAAGTGAGGAAGCATAGCCGTACATACCGATCCCCGCAAAAAATCTCCGGACACGCCTCAAACGTGTCCGGAGATTTTTTTTGTATAAGCAATAAAGGCCCTGACAAGGCGTACTTCTGGCGTTATGCATTCGGATACCCCCTTTTTATAGTACATATGATATGTTATAATGAGAAATAAACGATGAAATGAGGCAGAGCCATGCAAGAAAAAATTTATTTTGCAAAATCACCGGCGCAAGGGAAACCAGCCCCCACGGTGGGGGAACACTTGTGCCATGTGGCCCAACAGGCAGCGCATTACGGCACAGAAACCGGAATGGCCGCCGAAGCCAGGCTGGCCGGACAATGCCACGATTTCGGCAAATACAGCGAAGCATTTCAGAAAGTTCTGCGCAGAGAATTAAATCATGTGGATCATGCAGTTTGCGGTGCGGCCTACCTATATGCCACTTCAAAAATGACGAAGAAGAAATGGGCGGTAATCGAAGCCATCAACGGACACCACGATGGACTCCGGTCATTTGGTGACATAGAAAATGGGCTGAACCAACTGTGGAACAGTACACAGCGCATTACGACCAACAACGGCAAAACCCCGGCATTAAAGGGGCAAGCGGACTATGCGTCGGCAGAAAAATGCTTCCGGCGTGATTTTCCGGATTTTTCTGCCAGTCTGAAAAAAGGCGGCTTACCGGCAGGACGTGAGGAACTGGAGTCCATGCTGTACACCCGGATGCTGTTGTCCTGTCTGGTGGATGCGGATTACAGCGTTTCGGCATGGGAACACGACGGTGACGAAACCCACTGCGCGGATGCCAGAATGCTGGATATTGCACAGGGGTTGGAAAAGCTTTATGCGTATCGTGCGCAGCTTCAGCAGAGTTCTACTGCCGATCCGGATTTGAACCGCCTTCGCGGTGAAATTTTTGACCGCTGTGGCAAATGCGGTGCAGAGGCACCGGAAGGATTGTTCACGCTGACGGCACCGACCGGAACGGGCAAAACGCTGGCCCTGCTGCATTTTGCTCTGCGCCATGCACAGGCGACCGGAAAACGACGGATCATCATCGTATTGCCGTTTCTGACGTTGATCGAGCAAAGCGCAGATACATATCGCAAGATTTTGCCAGAGGTGCTGGAAGACCACAGTCAGAACCAGCTGCCGGATGCACTGCGGGAGTTCGCAGAAAAATGGAACAGCCCGTTTATCATTACGACATCGGTGAACTTTTTTGAAAGCTTGTTTTCGGATCGTCCGTCGGATTGCCGGAAACTGCACAATCTGGCGCACAGCGTAGTGGTGTTTGATGAAGCCCAGAGCCTGCCGCCGAAGCTGTTGGGCGCAACATTGGGGACGGTGAACGAACTGTGCGCGCGCTATCATATGACGATGGTATTTTCAACGGCAACGCAGCCGGATTTTGCATCCTTGCCGAAAATGAGCTGGTGTCCGACGGAGATCCTGCCGGAGCATCCGGTGCTGTATCGTCAGCTACAGCGGACAACAACGGAATGGCGCCTGAATGGCCTCATCCCGTTGACGGAAATTGCCGGAGAAATGCAGGAACACGACCGTGTTTGCGGCATTTTCAACCTGCGCCGCCATGCACGGAATGTATTCAATCTGCTGCAGGAAGCCAACTCCGAAGCGGCGTTTTTGCTGTCGACGGACCTGTGTCCGGCACACCGAAGCCGGATATTGCAGGAGATTCGTCAGCGCATGGACAACCATTTGCCGTGCCGGGTCGCTTCGACGCAGTGTATTGAGGCCGGTGTGGATCTGGATTTCCGGCGGATGTACCGTGCATTGGCTCCTATGGAGTCCATCATTCAGGCGGCCGGACGCTGCAACCGCAACGGATGCCCGGAAAAGGGGATCGTGACGGTGTTTGAACCGGAGGACGAACGTCGGATTTACCCGGACGATTTTTATCAGAATGCCGCTGTTGTAGTGAAAAATATGGTAATGGACAGCATGATGACGGATATTCCGCTGGACCTGAACGATCCGGAAAACATCCGCCGCTACTACAAACGGCTGTTTGCGGATGTAAAAGATAAAGACAAGCTGACGCAAGCCATTGAAGCACGGGATTTTGCAGAAGTAAAAAAGCAGTACCGGCTGATCGAGGGCGGCGGCGCACAAATCATCGTGCCGTATGAAGCCATGCGCGGCGAGTACGAAGCATTGCGGTCGGAATTGCTGAACAACGGCATTACCCCGGTTCTGATGAAGCAGGCGGCACCGCTGACCGTGACCGTCTATGTGGGCAGCACCGAAAAACTGAAGCAGTTTGCCGTGCCGGTCTTTCACCGGCCGTGTCACGGGGAACCGGCAATGCCAAGCGGTTATTGGCTGCTGCAGAAGGGCTATGAGGATTGCTACAGTGAACGGGGCGGTCTGCAATTCCCGGAAGAAACGACGGCAATGATTTTCTGAAACAAAACTATTGACAAATCGGGAAAAACATAATATTATAATAATTAACATGACCTCGATTTCTTGAGGTCGTGCGCCTGCGAATATTGTGGATATAAAAGCAGGCGGGAATAGAAATATGTTGATTATCAGGGGCCCCCGGATGGGGGCATATAATGAACCGGAGGTGAAAATTTTGGATGTAACAATTGAAGTGTGGGGCGATTTTGCTTGCTTTTCGCCGCCCTACAGCAAGGTGGAACGACTGACGTACCCGTTTCCGACGCCATCGGCGGCGCGTGGCATCTTTTCAGCGATCTATGCAAAGCCCAAGGAATTTGTATGGGAGATCCGCCGGATCGAGGTGCTGTCAGACATTCAGTACATTTCATTCAAGCGCAATGAGGTCAAGGCCAAGGTGTCGAACAAGCCCATTTTCACGGACGAAGAACGCACCCAGCGGCAGACCGTCGCACTGAAAGATGTACGCTACCGTATTACGGCAGAAATCGTTCCGCGGGCAGCATTTGTCGGACGGGAACGGCAGCTGTATGAGCAGGCCATGCGCCGGATCCGCAGCGGCAAGTGCTTTTTCCAGCCGAGTCTGGGACTTCGCGAATTTGTCGCTTATTTTGAAGAAAGCGACGGCACACAGCCCGCAAAAAAAATCAACATGGACATCGGATGGATGGTGTACGACGTGTTTGATCTGCATGATTTTTCCGTCAGCAAAAAGACAAAGCCGAAACTGTCGCTGTTCCATGCAGTGCTGAAAGACGGCGTACTGGAAGTACCGCCTTATGACAGCCCGGAGGTCGTGAAAGGGGAGGACGTAAATTGCTGAAAGCATTGTATGACTATGCCATTGCACACGAACTGTCCCTGCCCGACGGCTATGCCAAAAAGACGGTTGCCGCCTACATTGCCTTTTCGTCTGTCAATCCCGATTTTGTAGACATTTATCTCGGCGGCGACGACCCCATCGCCTGTCCGGACATTGGCAGCCTGGCCAACGGCAAGGACAAGAGCAATATTATCGTAGAAAAACGCAGTGTGGTCATTGCAGAAGAAAACAGTGCAAAGCACGACTTCTTCTGGACGGCCATGCAGGATTTTGGCAAAGTCGAACCGGATGCGGCACTTTGTGTGGAACGGATGTCCAACTCCAGGATCTGCCAGCAGGCGGTACAGGCATTGGACAAAAACAAAATCAAAGCTACCCAACGCATTTCGTTTGTGGTGGATGGCCGGAAATTACCGGAAAGTCCGCAACTGGCAGGCTGGTGGGCTCTTTGGCGAAAATCGCTGTTTCCGCCAAAGAGCGGGGAGAAAGCCCCCTGTCTGATCACCGGCGAGATGATTGACCCGGTCGCAACAGTGGCATCCGTCAAGGGATTGCAGGTGGTCGGCGGACATGCCAGCGGCGATTCGTTGATTTGTTTCGATAAAGCGGCCTTTTGCTCCTACGGCCTCAAACAGGCCGCCAATGCGCCCGTATCCGAAACTGCTGTCGGTGCGGTCAGGTTGGCATTGGAGCACTTGCTGGCGGATGCCCCGATCTTGTGCGGTATGAAATTTGTCCATTGGTACGACCGGGAGATCCCCGAAGAAGAAAACCCGATACGGGATCCGAATCTACTTGCACGCGCGACAGATGATCCGGACGAAGATGAGGACGAGGACGAAGAAGTGACCGATGCAGACCGCCGACGGGCGGAAATGCAGGCAAAACGCAATGCCGATCGGGTCGTGAAGGCGGTACAAAGCGGCAGAACGGATACGAAACTTGATGCAACGTATTATATTCTGTTGCTGACTGGTGTTGGCGGCCGGATCATGGTGCGACGTTTCGAACAAGGCAGCTACGAACAGCTGCGGGCGCATATCACGCAATGGAACGAGGATCTGGCATTGGTCAATTCAGTGGGAAACGGCGATTGCAGACCGTTGAAACTGACCGGTCGCCTGATTCGTCTGCTGAAATACCAGAAGAACGACCGCAAGATTTTTGAACGGCTGGGCAAAGAACTGGCAGGCATCACCCCGGCGGTATTGACCGCCGTTCTGTCCGGTGGTGAACTGCCCGATGCAGTGGCAGTGCGTGCGCTGGCGTACATCCGTTCAAAACTGCTGTCCGCAGACGATGAACGGAAAGATGACAATCTGGACGGCTGGGCGTGCCAATGGCTGAAGGTCTGGCTGCTGCGCCGGAAAGGAAGGAGAGATACCATGCTGAACGAATACTACAATGCCGCACACCCGGAGGCCGCTTACCATTGCGGTGCGGCGATGGCCGTGTATGCGGCAATTCAGAACGAAGCCATGCGTGACGTCAATGTGACGGTGGTGCAGCGCTACTACGCATCCTGCATCCAGACGCCGGCGCTGGTGCTGGGGCGGTTGAGCCAGCTGAGCGTGCATCACATTGCCAAGCTGCGCTATCCGCAATATTTCACGGAATTGCTGGAAGAAGTCAACGCATCTATGGGTGCCCGGATTCCGACCGTGCTAGATCTGGAAAAACAGTCGTATTTTGCGCTGGGCTATTATCAGATGTCTGCCCGGATCCGGAAGGAAACCCGTGACCGCATTGCAGAAGCCAAAAATAAACATGCACAGGAGGAAAAGTAAATGGCTATTCAGAACCGCTACGAATTTACGTACTATGTCGCCTGCACCAACTGCAACCCCAACGGCGATCCCGACATGGGCAATACGCCCCGCGTAGACCCGCAGACCATGCAGGGTTATCTGACCGACGTGTCCACCAAGCGCCGCATCCGCAATTACGTGGAAATGGCCTACGCAGGCGAAGACGGCATGGAGATCATCGTGAAACAATCCACCAATATGAACCGGCATATCGCCCGTGCAAAGCGGGAAGCCGGCTTTGAGGATTGCGCCAAGGGCAAGGATGCCGTGTATGCCGGCCGCCGGAAAGCCTGTGAACTGTTCTATGATGTGCGGGCGTTCGGTGCGGTCATGTCTACCGGCCCCAACGCCGGTCAGGTGCGTGGTCCGGTGCAGATCGCTTTCGGCAAGAGCCTCGACCCCATTCTGCCGCTGGACATTTCCATCACCCGGATGGCCATTGCAGAGAGCATCGACAACGGCACCGTGGAGGATTATCTGAAAAAAGAAAATGAAAA
>JAFTRF010000179.1 GCA_017462405.1 Clostridia bacterium
CTGATGGAAGCGGAGCGGATTCTGAAAAATATCCCGGACATCAGCATCACCCGGTTTGACGGCAAGGATGTGGTGCGGCATCGTCTGGTGCAGGATATTATCAAAGCGTATGAAAAATACGAGGAAGGAAGAGGTCGCGATGACCGGCAAAGTCAAAGTAATTATCGAAAATAATCAGAAGGAAGTCAAAATTCCCACCGGAATGCGGATGCTGGTGCGCCGCTGCTGCAATGCCGTGCTGAACATGGAGGAATTTGAGGGAATGGCCGAGGTCAGCGTGACCTTTGTCAATCTGGAGGAGATCCGGGAACTGAATCTGCGCTACCGCGGCATTGATGCGCCGACCGATGTACTGTCGTTCCCGCTGGGTGAGGACGGCGAGTACGATGTCAATCTGGATACCGGTGCCTGTATGTTGGGCGACGTGGTGATCTGTATGCAGAAGGCCGTGGAACAGGCAAAGCTGTACGACCATTCTCTGCAGCGCGAGGTTGGATTCCTGACCGCGCATTCCATGCTGCACCTGCTGGGCTACGACCACGAGCAGGACGATGAAGAAGCCGAACTGATGCGCGAAAAGGAGCGTCAGGTCATGGAGGTGCTGGGCCTGCCCCGGCTGCCCCAGTTCGGCGCCCAATGAGGCGGCTGAAAAAGACCCTGCGGAGCTTCCGGGCGGCAGGCAGGGGAATTGTGATCTGCCTGTGTACGGAGCCACATTTCCGGTTTCATCTGGCGGCGACGGTACTGGTGCTGCTGATCGCTCCGTTGTATGAGCTGCAGCCGGCGGAATACGGTGTGCTGCTGTTGACGTTTGCGATGGTGATGTCGGCCGAGGTGGTCAATACGGCGCTGGAGCGCGTGGTGGATCTGGAGGAGCCGTGCTATTCGCAGAAGGTCGCCGTGGTCAAGGATCTGGCGGCGGGGGCGGTGCTGGTATGTGCCGTGTTTGCGGCGATCATCGGTGCACTGTTTTTTCTGCGTCCGTCCGGCCTGAAGGCGTTGTTCGGCCTGTTTGCTGCGGCACCGTGGCTGCTGCTCCCGGCAGGACTGCTGGCCGTGGTATTGCTGCTGTTTATCAGTCCGGGCCCGCTGGCCATTTACCGGAAGCTGAAGCAGCTGTTGAAAAGAAAAGATTAAGAGACACAACAAAGAAAAGGATTTACGAATATGAATGAGATGACGACCCGTACGGCGTTTCTGGCCATTGTTGGCCGGCCCAATGTGGGCAAATCGTCCCTGCTCAATGCATTGCTGGGGACCAAGCTGGCCATCGTATCGCCCAAGCCGCAGACGACTCGTACCCGCATCATGGGTGTGCATACCGAGGGTGACACCCAGCTGGTGTTTATCGATACGCCCGGTCTGCATAAGTCCCGCAACCGGCTGGACGATTACATGGAAAAATCCATTGCCACATCCGTGGCCGGTGTGGATGCCTGCATTCTGGTGGCAGAAGCCGGCAAGGATATCGGTCCCGCAGAGCGGGAACTGATGCGCCGCTTCAAGAGCATGGACATTCCGGCCGTGCTGGTGCTGAACAAAATTGATGAACTGCCTCAGAAGGAAAAGCTGGTGCCGCAGATTCAGGCATTTGCGGCGGAATACGACTTTGAAGCGGTGGTGCCGCTGTCTGCGCTGACTGGTGACGGGCTGGAACTGCTGAAAAGCGAATTGGACAAACTGGCGCAGCCCGGACAGCACTTTTTCGGTGCCGATGAACTGACGGATATGCCGGAAAAAACGCTGGTGGCTGAAATTGTCCGCGAGAAGATCCTGCGCCTGCTGGATAAGGAAATCCCTCACGGCGTGGCCGTTGCAGTAGAGCGTATGAGCGAGCGGGAGGATGGCAGCTGTACGGATGTATCTGCCGTGATTTACTGTGAACGGGAAACGCACAAGGGCATCCTGATCGGCAAACACGGCGCGATGCTCAAGCGCATTGGCAGTCAGGCGCGCACCGATCTGGAGGATTTCTTCCAGTGCAAGATCAATCTGCAGCTGTGGATCAAGGTCAAAGAGGACTGGCGCAACCGGGATGCGCTGCTGCGCTCCTTCGGCTACGACAAGAACAGCTTTGAAGATTAAGTAATTCAGAAAAAACACGAACCGTCCTCGACGGACCGTATGAAATTGACCGAAAAATCCATCAAGGAGGCAGGGAACAGTGCAGTTGCTGACCGACGGACTGGTGCTTCGGGAACAGGCGGCGGGTGAAAGCGACCGGCTGATCACCGTACTGACCCGATCCTCCGGTGTGGTCCGGGCATTTGCCCGGGGTGCCCGGAATCTGAAAAATAAAAGTGCGGCGGCCACGCAGACGCTGTCCTATTCTGAATTCTCCATTTTCTGCGGACGAGAGTCCAATACCATCGACTCGGCGGACGTGAAAAAGGTCTTTTTCGGTGTGCGGCAGGATCTGAACCGGCTGACGCTGGCGCAGTATTTCTGCGAATTGGGCGCAGCACTGTCCCCGCAGGAGGAAAATGCGGAGGATTATCTGCGGCTACTGCTGAATGCGCTGCATTTTCTGGAAAACGGCAGCCGACCGCCCCGCATCATCAAAGCGGCGGTGGAAATGCGCATTATGGCGCTGTCCGGCTATCTGCCCGACTTGGTGGGGTGCAGCGGATGCGGCTGCTATGAAAGTGACCCCATGTATTTTTCACTGAAGGGTGGCGTGATCACCTGCAGCAAATGCCGTCGTCCGGACGGTGGCCCCACGGCGGTGTTGACGCCCGGTGTGCTGGCGGCATTGCGTCATACGGTGTATGCGCCGTTTTTCAAACTGTTTTCCTTTGAACTGTCCGAGGAGGGTCAGCGGCTGCTGGAATCCGCTTCGGAGCGGTATGTGCTGAATCAATTGGAGCGAAGCTTCAAAACATTGGATTTTTATCGCCGTGTTGCGCAGACGTAAGCTGTTCAACCGGCTTTTTTTGAAAAGAAAGGCAATATCTGTATGAAAAAAGAAGAAAGACATATTCACGCGCTGGAACTGGATAAGATTCTGGAAATGCTGGCGGCGCAAACCGCCTGTGCCGATGCGGCGGAGTTGGCGCGGAATCTGCGGCCGGAAACCGATTTTGATGCGGTACAGCGCCTGCTGACGGAAACCGACGATGCATACGTGCTGGCGGGGCGATTCGGTTCTCCGTCGTTCGGCGGGCTGAAAAACAGCACGAACGCTTTGCGCCGGGCGCAATCCGGCGGCATCCTGACCATGGGCGAGCTGATGCAGGTGTCGGGTCTGCTGCACGCGATGCATGCCCTGCACGATTGGCATGCACACAGTGAGGGGATGATCACCTCGCTGGAGGACCTGTTCGGAGCGCTGTGCGTCAACAAATATCTGGAAGATAAAATCGACACGGCCATCGTGTCCGAGGAGGAAATGGCCGATCAGGCATCCCCGGCGCTGGCCAACATCCGCCGCAAGATCCGCAGCGCGTCGGTGCGGGTGCGGGAGCAGCTGGACAAAATGATCCATTCCGCCACGTATCAGAAATATCTGCAGGAATCCATCGTGACCATGCGCGACGGGCGCTACGTGGTGCCGGTCAAGCAGGAATGCCGCGGCGAGATCCCCGGTCTGGTGCATGATACTTCGGCCAGCGGTGCCACGATATTCGTGGAGCCGATGGGCGTGGTGGAAGCCAACAACGAAATCCGTATCCTGCAGGCGAAGGAAAAAGAAGAAATCGAACGCATTCTGGCAGAACTGTCGGCGGAGACGGGCACCTTTGCCGACGGCATCGTGCTGGGTTACGAATGCGCCGTGAAGCTGAATCTGATTTTCGCCAAAGCGCATTTGGCTTATAAAATGAAAGCGTCGATGCCCAAGCTGAACCGGGAAGGCCGCATCCGCCTGAACCGGGCGCGGCATCCGCTGCTGAAGCCAGAGACGGCGGTACCGATCTCGCTGGAACTGGGTGTGGAATTCGATTCGCTGGTCATCACCGGTCCGAATACCGGCGGTAAGACCGTTACGCTGAAAACCATCGGTCTGCTGACGCTGATGGCCATGTGCGGTCTGATGATCCCGGCATCGGACAACTGCGAATTGTCGGTGTTCCGCCATGTGTTTGCCGATATCGGTGACGAGCAGAGCATCGAACAGTCGCTGTCGACGTTTTCGGCGCACATGACCAATATTATTTCCATTCTGACGCAGGCGGATGATGAAAGCCTGATCCTCATTGACGAACTGGGTGCCGGTACCGATCCGGTAGAGGGTGCGGCACTGGCACGGTCCATTCTGGAAACACTCCGTGGGCGCGGTGCGCGGCTGGCGGCCACGACCCATTACGCGGAACTGAAGGAATTTGCCCTGCAGACCGCCGGGGTGGAGAATGCCTGCTGTGAATTTGACGTGGCGACCTTGCGTCCCACGTACCGTCTGCTGATCGGTGTGCCGGGCCGTTCCAATGCATTTGCGATTTCCGAACGGCTGGGTATGGAGGCCGATGTAGTAGAACGCGCACGGCAGTTGGTGTCGGAGGAATCCACCCGCTTTGAAGATGTGGTGGAAAAGCTGGAGACGGCCCGTCAACAGCTGGAAAACGAGCGGCGGGAGGTCGAGCAGCTGCGCGCAGAAGCCCGGAAAATCCAGAATGAGATGCAAAAACAGAAGGAAGACCTGGAGCGTACCCGGCAGACCGAACTGGAACGCGCCCGTACGGAGGCCCGGAATCTGACGGCACGTACGCGGGCACAGGCGGAGGCATTGCTGGAGGAAC
>JAFTRF010000001.1 GCA_017462405.1 Clostridia bacterium
GACCTCCGAGGGCTAAAAAATGCTGATTTTTCAAGGGTTTTCAAACTCTCATAATGTCTGAGATTTTCCGGCGTTTTCCTTCAAAGTCTGGATAACGACTCCGACTCGAAATGCTGTGTGGGGAAACTCACCTAGGGTTCGAATCCCTAACTCTCCGCCAAAACAAAAATCCTGTCGATTATTGTCGGCAGGATTTTTGTTTTGTATTCCTCACTATTCATTTTTCGTTCGGCAAAGAAAAGGCGCTGATTCCATGATTTCTTTTTCAGATATCACAAAATTATTGTCCTGCGATCTGGAAGGTACACGATGTATTGAGATAGAATTTCGGATTAACGGGCATCCGGAATATCAGTCTTGCTGGATGGGGAAAATGCCTGCCAAGGAAGGCAGCGAAAAGGACTTATATTGGTATGGATTAGCTCCAGACGGTTCCGAAGCATACGACTATGGCAATTTTCAAGATTTCGCATCAGCCCCTGTGTTTGACGGGCAGTCACTGAAAGAAATCTGGAAAGATGTCGAGATATTGTCGATAGACGGGTGTGAACTGGTGTGTCGGATTCTTCCTTTTGTGATATGATGAATAAAAAGGAGGGCTTATAATGGAATTTTGGTTTTTTACATTGTTCATTTTTGGGATTCTGATTCTTGTTTTGGGCATTCAGATTCCCATATACAAAGAACATCGCAAAGCAACCGGCGGTGTTGTGAACTATGATTCTTTTATGAGGAAATTTGTATATCGGGTTCATTTGTCACAGCAGGAGATTGTCGACCGGCTGCGCACAATGAATGGTGCGGACGAATTGTCCTGTACTTTTGACTTCGAAAAATCTGTGATCCGATTTTCGGAATACGGTTCTTACATGGATTACTGTTTTCAGGTGCTGGAATGTGGCGACGGTTCTGTGCTGCGATTGCAGCAAGTTGGTTTGGTTGGTATGAAAAGTACGGTTCTCTTAAAGCTCAATCCGTTTATTGTTCAGAAATTACAAGCGGAAATCATCCCTTTTTCTCAGTACGGTTTTTAGACTTGCATCC
The DNA here is from genome assembly GCA_017462405.1 of Clostridia bacterium. Lineage (GTDB taxonomy): Bacteria > Bacillota > Clostridia > Oscillospirales > Acutalibacteraceae > RGIG4076. Next base: position 1,045 of record JAFTRF010000001.1, read on the forward strand.
CATTGCAGCCCGGTTTCAGGGTTGCAGTGGGACTTTTTTTGTGCTATAATACATTCATAAAGGAGGGGAGCGTATGAAGACAATGAAGCTGTGCAAACGAATGATGGCATTGGTGTTGATTTTTGTTCTGATGGTGTCTCTGAGCGGGTGCATCATCATACCGCTGACCAAATATTACGATATTCCCGCGGAGGAAGTTGCATCGGTACAGTTTTACGATTTAAGCGGCGAAGAAATACCGAATGAGTCCGGATTTGATGAGGTCTGCGAGCCGGTCTGGACCGTACCTGAAACAGACCATGAAGCATTACTCGATGATTTCTCAAAGCTGAAATTTTCAGACGCGATCGTCATCGTGCTGGCAGCGTACGATCCAAGCTTTTCATACGGGGACTGGGTCGTGCGAATCAATTTTACAAATGGACAGTATACCTTTTATTCCTGCGGCGGATACAGTGAGACGTTTGATGCCAACGGAAAATGGAGCTCGGCTACGCATTTCAGCTGTGACCGCGAAGAACTGGAGCAGTTGATCGGTAAATATTATGAAGCAGGTGCGGAGATCCTTGCAGTACAGTAAAAACAGCGGCCGGATAGTTTCGTTTGCCCTCTGCGATAAGCGGAGGGCTTTTTTGTTGCGTACAGCAGCCCATATTTCCTGCATCATATTGCCTTTTTGTCGTCAATATGGTATTATTGTATCAGCTATGGTACAAACGGTATATCGCATCACAGCAAGACTTTAACGGGCGAACCATAACCTTGGCTTTGAACTCAGCCAAATTGTTCTCCCCCCCTTTTCGGTTCGGCGAGCCCTCTCAGCCTCGCTTCGCTCGGCAGCTCTCCCGGAGGGAGAGCCAAGAAACGGCTGACAGAGAGGGCTTGCTTCACTTGACCCCACTGCTTCGGGGACATAAACAGCCTGCCGCCTCTGCCGGGCGGAATCTCAGCAAAGCACCCCAACATCCGGAATAAAATCAATTTCATCCATCAAGGAGGACTTCCCATGAACTATCCCGAAACCATCCACACCGGCTTTCACGGCAAAGGACATTGTCAGGGCATCGCCGTGGACCGGAAAAACGGCTGGATCTACTGCTCTTTCACCACGCTTCTGATCAAAATGGACCTGACGGGCCGTGTGGTCGGCAGTGTGAACGGCATCGTAGGCCATCTGGGCTGCATCGACTTCTGCGACGATGACGGCCGGGTGTACGGCTCGCTGGAATACAAAAATGACAGCATCGGCCGGGGCATCCTGCGCAATCTGGCAATGAACGAGCGCGAAATACAGGACGGCTTCTACTGTGCGATTTTCGACGTGGACAAGATCGACCGCATGGACATGGATGCCGAGCGGGACGGCGTGATGCGCGCGGTGTATCTGCCGGAGGTGGTTGCGGACTACAATGCCTCCGTGCAAGTGAACGGAACGACGTATGCGCACCGATACGGCTGCTCCGGCATCGACGGCACCGCATGGGGCCCGGCCTTCGGGAAATCCGGCGGCAAGCAGTATCTGAACATCTGCTACGGCGTATACGGTGACGTCAAGCGCCCGGACAACGACTATCAGGTCATCCGCACCTATGATGCCGCGCAATGGTGGGATACCGTGGCACAGCCGCTGAATCAGTACACCATGCATAAAAGCGGCGCCGGCTGCACCGCAATTTCCTTTGTATATACCGGCAACACCGACTGGGGGATACAGAATCTGGAATATGACCCGTGGGGCAAGCGGTGGCTGATGGCGGTCTACCGCGGCCACAAGGAAGCCTTCCCGAATTACCGGATGTTTGCCGTGGATGCATCGGTGCCGCCCAGAGCAGCCGTACACAATGCTTACGGCGAGCCCATTGCCTTGCTGACGCTGGCACCGATGGACCGGAGCGAAAACGGCATCACCGGCACTTTCTTCCGCTACGGCCAGACCGGCATGGCGGATCTGGGGGACGGGTACTATTACTTTGCCGATGCCGCCAGTGACCCGGTGCGCGGCCAGTACGCAACCATCGGCCTGTACCGCGGGACCACGGACGGTGTTCCGTTTGTCCGGGCGGAGGCTGTTGAAGGGAGCAATACATGACGCAGTTTCCCAAAACCGGCACCTCGCTGGTGCCCGATACGGTCAACCCGTCGCCGGACTACTACTGCACATGGCAGACGCAGCTTTTCGCCTCCTGCGAGAGCCGCCGTGTGCCGCAGCGCGATCTGATCAATGAAGAATGCCTGTTCGGAGACGAATGGCCGCTCGGATGGACGAATTTTTACCCCGATGCCCGCAAAGATCTGATTCTGGTCATGGATGACAGCTGGGACATCCCCGTAGGCGAGCAACAGGCACATGCCAAGCGGATGCACTTCGGCAGTCTGATGCTGGACGCGGGCAAGTTTCCCTCTTTTGCTGGGAAAACGGTGGAAAACACCGATGCCATGCGCAAGCTGGCGGAGGCCGTAAAATCTCGCGGTTGGAAAGGGCTGGGTGGCTGGATCTGCATCGAGCAGGCACGATGCTTCGGTCCGACCGACCCGGTGGAATACTGGACGCAGCGCACGAAAGAAGCAGATGCGGCCGGATGGGCCTACTGGAAGGTGGACTGGGGCCGCCACAGCACCGATGCGCCTTACCGCCGGATGATGACGGCGCTGGCAGAGCAATTCGCTCCGGCGCTGACGGTGGAACACGCACTTGCCCCGGAGGTCGCGCCGGAAAGTCACGCATACCGCACCTATGACGTTCCGGCATTCATGTCCATCCCGATGACGCTGGAAAAGCTGGCCGCGCTCCTGCCGATGGACGGCGCACCGGGCTGCCCGGCACTCATCAACTGCGAGGACGAGGTCTACACGGCGGCGGCGCTGGGCTGCACGATGGGGGTCATGCGCCATCCTATGGTGGGCGCGATGCCGGACGGCTGCCCCGACCCGTCGTTCCCGGCGGTCCACCGCAACCTGAAAACCAAAATGGATGAAGTGACCCGTGCAGTGCGCTGGCACCGTATTGCACCGGCCTTTGGGCTCAACGGCAGCCAGACGCACATCGACACCGCTCTGCTGACCGATGTATGGCAGGTGAACCGCCGTGAAGAAGAAGTTGAAGCATGGTGGGGCTGGAAGAGCGGCGATACCGTGGAAAAATCCGCTCCGGCCCGCATCAGCCGCGGTCTGCCGCTGCCGGAGGTCAGCCCGGATGCGGACGGCATCGTGCCGTTCGTGGTGGCGGCAAAATATCCCGACGGCACCGTGTCCGTCGCCACGCTGGGACGCACCCTGCACTGCTGGATGACGCCCCGGTGCGACGTTGTCCTGCAGGCGGATGAGGCCGCCCGTGTGGGTGTATTCGGCGAATACCGCACACTGACCATCCGCAGCACCGCTGTCACACCCGGATGCCGGATTTTTGCACAGGATCTGATGGCCGA
>JAFTRF010000180.1 GCA_017462405.1 Clostridia bacterium
CACCACAATTCGGACAGATACAATACTGTTCTTTGGTCATTACGGGAAAGGCTGGAGCGTGATCCGTTGCGTTTTCATAATTCTTTTTTTCATAACCTGCTATTTCTGCAAGTCCAAAAAACTTCGCCAGATTCCTGATTTTTTCACCGATCTTGCTGAACATTTTCCCATCCCTTTTTCATCCTATTTTATCCTACTTTATCCTACTTGTCAATACCAAGTGCGACTTTGGGGTATAATTGCTTTGGTGATGCAGAATGAAACCATTGAAAGAAAAAATCAGCATAACGATCGACAGCGATTTGCTGATCCGTGCCAAACAGGAAGCGGAACACGACGATCGTTCCCTTTCGCAATACATCAATCTCATTCTCCGTGAACATTTCCGGAGGATGGACAGCAGTGCAGTAAAGACGCAGGATCCGAACTGAAAAGCAAGTGAGCCGTTTCAATATCCCTTTTCGCCTCGTCCACATCTGCCATATCACACGCAAAAAACGCACCGTCCCGGTTCATCCCGGAACGGTGCGTTTTTTACTGACAGCTTAAAAATGGACAAAGCCCCTTGGTTTGCGGTCAACTTGAGCGAGTCCTCTCCGTCAAAAATCTTCGATTTTTGCCACCTCTTCCGGAGGGAGAGCTGTCCGACCAACGGGAGGACTGAGAGAGCTTCGCTTATTCTTCCTTACACTGCAAAATATTACAGATCTGCCGGATGTCATCCATCACATAATGCGGCTTGCGCTCGGAGGCCTCCAGCACTTCATACGTCGTCTCGCCGCTCATGACCAGAATGGTGGTCACGCCGGCGTTCAGACCGCTGGCAATGTCCGTATAAATGCGGTCACCGATGACCACCGTCTCGTCCGGACCAAAGCCCGTTTTCTTCATCGCCAGATATACCATCTCCGGTTCCGGCTTGCCGATGAATTTCGGCAGACGGCCCACAGAATTTTTCAGCGCGTGCGCAATCGAACCGCAATCCGTCACCGAGCCGTACTCCGTGGGGCACACCCAATCGGGGTTGGTCGCAATGTACGGAATTTCATCGTGCCCGATGAGCAGACGGCAGGTATCCTCCAGCTTCTGGAACGTCAGCTCCGTATCGAAACCCATGACCAGCGCCTGAATGCCGTCCTCGTATTTATCGGTGATGTTCAGTCCGCGTCCGGCCAGTTCCTTCTTCAGCGAGCGGGTGCCGAATACGTACATCTTGTCATCCTTGTGATGCTCCAACAGATACTCGCCGGTCGCCTGCGATGAGGTCAGAAAATCGTCCTCCGTGGCCGTGATGCCCATCCGGTTCAGCTTTTCCACATAGTCGCTGACACTCTTGGAAGAGTTGTTGGTCACGAAGATATAGCGGCCGCCGCGGGCACGCACTTCGTTGAGAAAATCAATGGTTCCGTCAAAAAGCCGGTTGCCGAGATACAGCGTACCGTCCATATCCAGCAGAAAAAGTTTTTTCGATGCGATGGGATGCATAAGCGCCGCCTTTCCGGTTGTCCTGCAACCTCTGTTCTTGTTATTATGATACCATTCTCCCGCTGTGTTGTCAAGAAGTTGCCGAAAAGCCAATATTTTATCTTTTATTCTTCATTCAGTTATATTTCTGTTTCATTTCTATTGCAATTCAGCCAAAAATCCGTTATAATTGTTTAAGCACTTAATAATTTAACACGAAAGGAACGATTTCTATGAGCATGGACATCCGCAGCGTACAGCTGTTGGCCGAAAATCTGGAGAAAAACATGAACAGCGTCATCATGGGCAAGGAGGATGTACTGAAAAAGGTCATTCTCTGCGTGCTGTGCGACGGACACATTCTGTTGGAGGATCTGCCCGGCACCGGTAAAACCACGCTGGCCAAGGCACTTTCCAAGTCCATCGACTGTACCTTCCGCCGGATGCAGTTCACCCCGGATCTGCTGCCTTCGGACCTGACCGGTATCAACTTCTTCGACCGTAAAGAAAACGAGTTCGTTTTCAAGCCCGGTCCCGCATTCACCAACATTCTGCTGGGCGACGAAATCAACCGTGCGACCCCCCGTACCCAGTCCAGCCTGCTGGAATGCATGGAAGAGCGTCAGGTCACCGTGGACGGTGTCACCCATCCCCTCGAAAAGCCGTTCCTTGTTATCGCTACCCAGAACCCGGTGGAAATTCAGGGTACCTTCCCCCTGCCGGAAGCACAGCTGGACCGTTTCTTCATGCGTCTGAGCATGGGCTACCCGGACAAGGCATTCGAAATGGAAATGCTCAGTGAAAAGCAGCACACCGACCCCATGAACACCCTGCCCTGCGTCATCACCAAGGAACAGCTCATCGAAGCGCAGTCCGTGGTGCGTCAGGTCAAGGTCAGCGAGGCCGTCCGCGAATACATCGTCAATATCGTACGCGCCACCCGTAACGATTCCCGCATCCGCATGGGCGTCAGCCCCCGTGGTTCGCTGGCCTTCATGCGCGGTGCGCAGGCACAGGCCGCCGTCAACGGCCGCGACTATGTCCTGCCGGATGATGTCAAGGCCGTATGCGTGGACATCCTGTCCCATCGTATTCTCTGCCGCGGCCGCAGCCTGACCCAGAGCGGCGCACTGGCCGCCGAAATCCTCACCACCATCCTCGGTGCTGTACAAGTGCCCATCGAATAACGGAGGGCGCCGATGGAACTGATCGTACTGTTATTGCTGGTAGCCATCTTTTTCCTTGCGGAAAAGTGGGTGTACAACCGCTACTGGCACAAAAATCTGAAATACGAATGCAGGTTCAGTCGGGATGAGGTCTATGAGGGCGACGAAATCGAACTGATTGAAACGGTCACCAATGCCAAAATGCTGCCGCTGACATGGGCCAAGGCGGAGATCAATGCCTCCCGTTGGCTGGAGTTTGCCGGTTCGCAGTCTGCCGTCACCGGTGACAGCCGCTTTGTACCCAGTTTTTTCGTGCTGAAAAGCAATCACCGGGTCACACGACGCTGGAAAGTCCGTTGTCTGCGCCGCGGTAATTATACCATCGACCGGATCGTGCTGATCACCACCGATCTGTTTGGTCAGCAGGCATTTTCGCTGCCGGTAGACATCAATATTCACCTGACCGTCCTGCCCAAACCCCGTGACACCGAGGAATGCCTGTTTTCGCAGAATGGCCTTTCCGGTGAGATTGTCGTTCCCCGCCGCCTGTTTACCGACCCGTTCTTCGTCAACGGTGTCCGGGAATATACCCCGTACGACTCCGCCAACCGCATTCACTGGGCCGCTACCGCCAAAAACGACCGCATCATGGTGCGGAGCAATGACTCCACCTCTGACCAGACCGTCACGGTGCTGATGAATATGCAGAGCCGTTCTGATGAAGGTCCCTTTATCACCGCCGCCGAAGATCTGGAGCATGGCATCACCGCCGCTGCGACTGTCCTTGAACAGACTACCTCCATTGGTATTTCTACCCGTCTGGTAGCTAACGGCGGTCAGGAGGGCGATGCCCCCCTGTTCACCGGTTCGGGCGCCGGCGAGGAGTATGCACTGGAGCTGCTCCGGGTACTGGCCGGAATGCACATCACCAAGAGCGAAAACTTCGTGACTTTCTCGGAGCAGGTCATGAGCCGTGACCGCACCTCCGACCTGATCATCATCACCCCCTATCTGGATGATGACCTCATCGCCTTTGCCCGCAGAACACAGGATTCCGGTGTATTCGTGAAGCTGCTGCTGACGCACACCATGGATGCAGACCTGATTCCGGATGACCTGCCCGCCGCATTTTTCCTCCTTGGCGAGGATGCGGAAGCTTTTAAGGAGGGGATCGCATGAACCGCTGGGTATTGCGCACACTGAACCTGTTCTCTGCGCTGTTCGGCATGATGGTGTTCTTCCCCGCCATTGTCGTCGCCGTACAGCTGACGCACCTCACGCTGGCCAACTGGGCACCCGATGCACCGCAGATTCTGCTTTCGGAAGCATGGTGGAGCTTCGGACTGATGATCGGCATCAGCCTGATCGGCCGGCTTCTGACGTGGATGCTCGATGATCTGCTGAATCTGAAGCCCGTTGTCCGCCGCGTCACGACCATCGTGCTGGCGCTGCTGACCGCATACGCCACCCGTTATCCCGCCGCATGGATTTTTGACAGCAGCGTCATCTGCGCCGTCATGATGATTTTCGGCTTCTTCGCATTCTGGAACGGCAGTTCGCTGTATTTCCGTACTTACCATCAGGTACTGACGCTGAGGGGCTTTATCATTACCTCCGCCGTCAATGCCTGCATTCTGGCATTTATGTTCGGTAATCAGTGCAACCCCTTCGGTACGGTACCGTATGCGCTGATTCTGCTGATCGGTCTGCTGATGATGGTCATCGGCATGAATCAGGGCGGTATCGACACGATGATGAATATGCGTCGTCACCGGCTGGATCAGCTCCCGCCGAAAATCCGCATTTACAATCTGAAACTGACCGGCCTGATGACCGGTGTGATGCTGCTGTCGGTAGTATTCTACAATCCGTTGTCCACCGTGGTTCGTTTCGTGGGTATCCTCCTGCGGGAAGGCTTCGGACATCTGCTGATGTTTCTGTTCGCTGAACGCGGCAATGAAACCGTATCGTACGACTACAGCGTACCTCCCGATGACGGCGGCGATCCGCCGATCCCCCCCTCCAGCCTGCCGGATGCCGCAGAAACGCCCATTGTCTGGGATATTCTGCTGTATTCCATTCTGATTGCATTCGCCATTCTCTTTATCCTGTTCCTGCCCAAAATCATCCGCGCATTGGTCCGTCTGGTACGTGAATTGTCCAAACGCATCAAGGAAGCGCTGCACGCCAACACGAAGCCGGAAAAATTCGCTTCCGACGAATACGTTGACATTGATGAAACCGTAGAAGCTCTCCCGGAAACCTTCACGGTCGAAAAGCAGGAAAAACCGTCGACCGCATGGCGCAACTGGCGTCAGCAGTACCGCAAGTATAGTGTCATGGAGCCCGGCACCCAGCGCATCCGCGAGGGCTACCGCCTGCTGAAGGCGTGGCTGCTGTTCCAGGAAGTACCGCTGCAGCCCAGCGATACCACACTGGACATCGTGCGCACCGCCGACCTGACACTGGACTTCGTCGATCTGGACCCCGCTACCCAGCAGTACAATCTGGTCCGCTACGGCGACGTTTCCTACGATCTGTGCAACCCCCACGAGCTGGATAAGCTGCTGGGACGCATGGCGCAGACCCGCGTCGCGCCCAAACTGTCCCGTCTGGCGCGCATCCGGAAAGAGGAAGCACTCCGATGACCATTCGTGCCAAATATTCGCTGATCTGCAAAACCGCACTGTTTTGCACCGCATTGTTTGCGCTGGGGCTGCAATGCGGCATGGGCGATGCATTCACCTTTGAGCCGATGCAGCGTTTTTCTATGCTGTATGCATTGCTGACGGCTTTTTACTATCTGTTCGCACTGATCGCCCACAGCCGGAGCGGTCAGGTTGCTGTATGGTTCCCGGCGCTGAAGCTGACCGTCACCGTCAGCGGCATTCTGACCTGTGCCGTGGTGGTGCTGATGCTGCCCGACCCCTATGCCGGACTGAGCCGGCCGGAATGCATTTCCCTGCAGATGGCGCATTACCTGCTGCCCATCGGCACCCTGCTGGACTGGCTGTGCTTTGATCCGCGTGGCGTTTTGCGGCTGACCGATCCGTTTCTGGCGCTTCTCCCCGCCAGTCTGTACACGATGCTGGCATGGTACAGTGAGTACCTCGGATACTCTCTGTCCGCACCTTATTGGTTTCTGAACCGCACCGCATTGGGTACATCCACTGCGTGGTCCATCGCACTCGGATTGGCCGGCGGTATGCTGATCGTGGGATACATTCTGTATGCACTGGATTGGCTGCTGGATCCGGGACCCGGTACCAAGAAAAAATCTGGACGCAAAAAAAGCAAATAAAGCCCGGCGGGCGCATTGCAGATCACTGCAATGCGCCCGTTTTATGTTGTCACAAAAGAAAAAGGCACCGGATGTTGCGGTCATCCGATGCCTTTTTCTTAGCTTGAGGGTAAAAAATTGAGGAGGGGGTATACCGGCGGTCGTTGCGGTCCAACCGTTCGGTACGTTCCTATTATACCTGCTTTTTCCGAAAAAAGTGTGAAATGGCTGTGAATAGTTTTTAAAAACACCCGTAACACATTGTAAACAATTGTTTACAATGATCCATTTCGATTTATTTCGCTACACAGACAAAGCTGAGCCAGCCGCCGTTTTCCCGACGACGCTGAATTTCCAGCCCGTTTTCAGCAAAGGCCTTCCGCACATCCTGTTCACGGGTATCAATGATGCCGGAGGTCACAAATACTGCGCCGGGCTTCATGAACTGGCGCACCTGCGGGCAGAAGAAAATGATGACATCTGCCACGATATTCGCCGCCACCACATCAAACGTACCGCTGACCTTGTCCGTCAGATTGCCTTCCAGCACCGTGTATTGCGGCTCATCAAAGCCGTTGAGGTGACCGTTTTCGCGGGCCGTCTTGACCGCCAGCGGGTCAATATCCACACCAACCGTGCGGGATGCCCCCATCAGCAGGGCTGCAATGGACAGAATACCGCTGCCACAGCCCAGATCCAGTAACTCCGTACCGGGCTGTACGTAATCCTCCAGCGTTTCCAGACACAGGCGGGTCGTGGCATGACCGCCAGTACCAAATGCCATGCCGGGGTCGATCCGCATCACCGTGCGGCCGTCGCGGTTGTCATAGCTTTCCCATGTGGGACAAATGGCCAGTTTGCGGCCGGTTTCCAGCGGCTTGAAGTATTTTTTCCACTCATTGGCCCAGTCTTCCTCCGACACCGCCGCCCGGCGGATCTCCGCGTGCAGCTTTTCGGCTGTGCAGCGTTCCTGCAAAAAGGCCAGTGCCTCTGCCGGAGAATTTTCCGGACTGATGTACATATGCACAATGGCGTGCTGACGGTCCTTTTTCAGCAGTTCCTCGTCAATCAGATCAATGTGCGCAATTTCCATGGCCTCTTCTTCCAGATTGGCGTAGTCTTCAATATAAATGCCGTAGGGTACCGTCATCTGCGCGATGGCTTCCGCCGTTTCCAGTTCATCGTTGGGTACCGTAATGGTAATTTCGGTCCATTCCATAATATTCTTAATCCTTTCTGCGATCACGGATAAAATAGCCCAGCATACAGCCGGCCAGCAGGCAGAACACCATGCCGCCGATGTATGCCGTGTGTACCACCAGCCCGGACAGATCTTTTTTCGGGCGGGAAATCACATCCGGCTCTGAAGATGTGGGATTTTCTGAAGATACCGGCGCATCCGGTTCAGAGGTTGTCGGCTCGGACGAAGTCGGCTCCGAAACATCCGGTTCCGAAGACGTGGGTACATCCGGAGTGTCCGGTTCAGAGGAAGTCGGCTCCGAAACATCCGGCTCCGAGGATACCGGTACGTCCGAAGACGGAGGCACCACCGAAGAAGTCGGCGTATCGGGATCCTCCGGTTCATCCGTTATCTTTGCGCGGGTAATCTGTACATTGTATACCCGTGTACTGCCATCGGCCGCCTTGACCTCGATGCCGATGTAGTTGCTGCTGCCGACC
>JAFTRF010000181.1 GCA_017462405.1 Clostridia bacterium
TCGACTTCGGCGGATGTGTTGAGGTTCCATCGGAGCTGACCAAAGATGCCTTTGTCGATGCCTTTCTGACATTTATCGAATCCAAAGGCTGGCAGTTTTTTGATGGCAATTTTCAGGAAATCGTGGACGATTATTATGTAAATCCGGATGGCACGAAAGGCAAACACGTGCTGGATGATCTGTGATCCCCAAAAACAAAAGAGCAAGTACAGCGGACATCCTCCCCTGTGCTTGCTCTTTTTTATATCGTGATCAACCCACCAGCAGGAAATACAGCGACACCACAATGCCCAGTGCAATGCGGTACCAGCCGAAAATCTGGAAAGTATGCTTCTTGATGTAGCCCATCAGGAAACGGATCACCAGCAGCGACACCACAAACGCCGTTACCATGCCGATCATCAGCACGGCAAATTCCGTTGCGGTAAAGTCCAGACCGAACTTCAGCAGCTTCAGCAGACCGGCACCCAGCATCACCGGCACACCCATGCAGAACGTGTACTCTGCGGCAGCGGTACGGGACACACCGATCATCAGCGCACCCACGATGGTTGCACCGGAGCGGGACGTACCGGGGAATACCGCAGCAATCAGCTGGAACAGACCGATCAGTACGGCATCCTTGATGGTCAGCGTGTGGATGGAATCGCACCGGGGAGCAGGACGACCCTTTTCCCGGTCCACGACCAAAAACAGCACCCCGAACACCACCAGCATCAGCGCCACGGTGTACCAGTTGTAGAACATGGCTTCCAGAAAATCATCAAACAGGATGCCGACGATGGCGGCCGGCACGCAGGAAATCACGATCTTGCCCCACAGCTTCATGGTGGGCATATCCAGCGCAATTTTGCCCTCTTCTTTCTTCAGCGGCCACAGGATGGAGAAAAACTGTACCACGACCGCCAGAATAGCGCCGATCTGCACCAGCACCAGAAACAGATTTTTGAAATCCTCCGTCACATTCATGGGAAAGATTTCGTCCAGCAGGATCATATGTCCAGTACTGCTGACCGGGAGCCATTCCGTGATGCCTTCCACGATGCCCAGCAGCACGGACTGAATGTACACGATAAAATCGGCCATTGAATTCACCTTTCTTTCATCAAAAAAGCCGTGCAGAACGATTGAATTCAGACATCCTCCGTTCTGCACAGCTTGTGCAATGCATTTATATGCGCCGGTCAAGCCGGCACCTGAATGATTTACAGGGTAAAATTACTTCACCATGTTTGCAACTTCGCTTGCGAAGTCGTCGGAACGCTTCTCCAGGCCCTCGCCCTTCTCGTAACGAACGAAGTCAGCGATAGCGATCTTGCCGCCCAGAGCCTTAGCGGTAGCATCCACGTACTTGGCAACGGTCAGGTCGCCGTCCTTCACGAACACCTGCTCAACCAGGCAGTTCTCCTTGTAGTACTTGGCGATACGGCCGGTAACCATCTTCTCGATGACCTTAGCGGGCTTGTTGGCGGTCTTGGGATCGTTGGCGATCTGCTCCATCAGGATCTTCTTCTCGTGCTCAACAACCTCAGCGGGCACCTTGGAAGCGCACAGGTAAGCGGGGTTTGCAGCAGCAACCTGCATGCAGATGTCCTTTGCGAACTCAGCGAACTCAGCCTTGGCAGCGGTAGCGTCGTCCACGTCGAACTTCACCATAACGCCGATACGGCCGGCAGCGTGAACGTAGGTGGAAACCACACCGTCGTAGCGCACGAAGCGGCGAACCTTGATGTTCTCGCCGATGGTCAGGATCTTCTCACGGGTCAGTTCAGCAACGGTCATTTCGGTGCCGACAGCCTTGGTGTTCAGCAGAGCGTCCACATCAGCGGGCTTCTCAGCCAGTACGGTAGCAGCGCAGGTGTCCACGAAAGCGCGGAACTCAGCGTTCTTGGCAACGAAGTCGGTCTCAGCGTTGACTTCGATCACAACGCCGGACTTGCCGTCAGCAGCCACCATGGTAGCAGCCAGACCTTCGGCAGCGATACGGCTGGCCTTCTTAGCGGAAGCAGCCAGACCCTTTTCGCGCAGGTAATCGATAGCAGCCTCTACATTGCCGTTGGAAGCAGCCAGGGCCTTCTTGCAGTCCATCATGCCGCAGCCGGTCTTTGCGCGCAGTGCAGCAACGTCTTTAGCAGTAAAATTCATGATATTTATCCTCCGTTATATTCAAAATGAGGTTTGAAAGAAAAAACGGCCTTCCGACGGACCGGAAAGCCGTTTCATTCTCAGTTCCGTTGGGAATTATTCAGCGTCCTTGGATTCTTCCTGAGCGCTCATGTCACCCTGACGGCCTTCAGCGATAGCGTTGGCCATGGTGCCGGCGATCAGCGTCACGGCGCGGATAGCGTCGTCGTTACCGGGGATCACATAATCCACTTCATCGGGATCGCAGTTGGTGTCAACGATGGCAACAACCGGAATGCCCAGCTTGTGAGCTTCGGAAACAGCGATCTTCTCCTTGCGGGGGTCCACAACGAACAGAGCGCCGGGCAGCTTCTTCATGCCCTGGATACCGCCGAGGAACTTCTCCAGCTTCTCGATCTCCAGCTTCAGCTTAACAACTTCCTTCTTGGGCAGCATGTCGAACGTACCGTCAGCTTCCATGGTCTTCAGCTGATTCATACGGTCGATGCGGCGACGGATGGTGCGGAAGTTGGTCAGCATACCGCCCAGCCAACGAGCGTTTACATAGTAAGCGCCTACACGCTGAGCTTCTTCCTTCACAGACTCCTGAGCCTGCTTCTTGGTGCCAACGAACAGAACAGACTTGCCTTCAGCGGAAATGTCGCGCACGAAGTTGTAAGCCTCTTCCAGCTTGCGAACGGTCTTCTGCAGGTCGATGATGTAGATGCCGTTACGCTCGGTGAAGATGTACTCAGCCATCTTCGGGTTCCATCTTCTGGTCTGATGGCCGAAATGAACACCGGCCTCCAGAAGCTGCTTCATAGATACAACTGCCATTTTGATATACCTCCAATGGTTATTTTCCTCCGCCGCCACCGGTATTCCGACGATTGCGGGACATCCCCGCAACACCGGCCGGGCCGTTATGGCGACGTGTGATTTGGCTGTAACAGTATAACACAGCATTTTCAAAAAAGCAAGCGGTTTTTGAAAAAAAATACGGATAAATACGATTTTTCTATTTGTTATACCGTTTTGATGACACCCCTCCGTACATCGGGGTGCATCTCCTCTTTTTTTGCAAAATACCGCGTTTTTCAGTCAGTTCATCCCCAAAATTTCTGCAGCCATCGGGGGCGCTTGGGTTGCGGCACCGGGACACTTCCGCTGACCAGAATGGTATCGGCGCCGATGACCTCGATGTCGCACCAGCGGATGACGGTGTCCTCCTCATGCCCCAGCAGGCCGAACAGCTTCGGTCTGCCGTAAATGACGATAGACACCAGCCGTGCATTTTCCGTGTCCACCTCAGCATCACCCACGCGCCCCAACCGGCTGCCGTCCTTCACGCTGATGACGTCCTTACGCTGCAGTTCATCCATCCTGCACACCATAGCGCACCCTCCTTATCAAAAAACACCGGCGCCGCAGATGGGTGCCAGTGTCGTTCTGTGACTATGATATGCGAAAAAACAAAATTTATGCCAGCGTGATCTTGTGGAATACCTTTTTGCCCTTCTTGATGATGATACCGTCTGCGGCAATGTCGCTCATGGCTACGGTTGCGGCCACGTTGGTCACCTTCTTGTCCGCTACGGCCACACCGCCCTGCTGGATCAGACGACGGGCTTCGCCGCGGGATGCGGCCAGACCGGCCTTCATCATCAGGTCGATCACGGTGATGTTGCCATCGGTGAAGTCTGCAGCGGTGATAGCGGTCGAAGGCATATTGGCGTTGCTGCCGCCGCCTACGAACAAGGCACGTGCAGCGCTCTGGGCCTTTTCGGCTTCCTCCGCACCGTGTACCATCTTGGTCAACTCGTAAGCCAGCACTTCCTTGGCCTTGTTCAGCTCGCTGCCTTCCCACTTATCCATGGCTTCGATCTCCTCCAGCGGCAGGAAGGTCAGCATACGGATGCACTTCATGACATCGCTGTCACCCACATTGCGCCAGTACTGGTAGAAGTCGAAGGGGCTGGTCTTGTTGGGATCCAGCCACACGGCGTTGCCGGCGGTCTTGCCCATCTTCTTGCCCTGCGAGTCAGTCAGCAGGGTGATGGTCATTGCGTGGGCATCCTTGCCCAGCTTCCGGCGGATCAGTTCGGTGCCGCCCAGCATATTCGACCACTGGTCGTCGCCGCCGA
>JAFTRF010000182.1 GCA_017462405.1 Clostridia bacterium
ACTGCGACCGGGAACACGGCCCCCGTCCGGATTATGCGACGCAGCTTACGCGGATTTAGCGGGAGACGTTTGACCGGGGCGGCAATGTGGTCATTCCCGCCTTTGCAGTAGGTCGCACACAGGAATTGCTGTATCTGCTGCGCCAACTGAAAGCGACCGATGCCATCCACGGCCACCCCAATTTCCCGGTATACATCGACAGCCCGCTGGCCATTGAGACAACGGAAATTTACAGCCGTGACATGACGGAATATTACGACGAAGAAACGATGGGGCTGGTCAATGCCGGCATCAACCCCATCAAATTCCCCGGACTGCGGGTGTCCGTTACCAGCGACCAGTCCAAGGCCATCAACGAGGACCCCAGCCCCAAGGTCATCATCTCCGCCAGCGGTATGTGCGAAGCGGGCCGCATCCGGCACCACCTGAAGCACAACCTGTGGCGGGCGGAAAATACGATTTTGTTTGTGGGCTATCAGGCAGAGGGTTCGCTGGGCCGTATCCTCATTGACGGCGTGCAGGAGGTCCGGCTGTTCGGCGAAACCATTCAGGTGGCGGCGCGGATCGCTTCCATCGCCGGTATCAGCGGCCATGCCGACCGCGCATTGATGCTGGAGTGGCTGCGAGGTATGACGAAAAAGCCCATTCAGGTGTTTACCAATCATGGTGAGGACACCGTCTGCGATGAATTTGCCCGTACCATTACCGAAAACCTGCGCATTCCCGCCAAGGCCCCGTACAACGGTGCCATTTACGATCTGACCGAACTGAGCTGGGATCACACCGGCAATCATGTCCGGCTGAGTGCCCTCCCCGAAAAAACACCTACCCAGCGTAGCCAGACCGTTTACAACCGGCTGGTCACGGCCGGAGAACGGCTGCTGTCCGTCATCCGCCGAAACAAAGGCGGTACCAACAAGGATCTGGCCAAATTTGCCGATCAGATCATTGCTCTGTGCGAAAAATGGGACCGATAATCTGACCAACCCTGAAAGGTGGAAATTCATATGGCTGAAATGGACCTTCACATCATCAACGATATGCTCCGCACCGACCTGAACGAAACCATCGCCAATGCAGAGCGGTATTACCACGAGGAAATGGAAGAAGTGGCTGCCGCCGTGGCCGGAAATCCGGACATCCGGGTGATTCTGCTTGCCGGGCCCAGCAGCTCCGGCAAAACGACCTCCGCCAACATCCTGAAAGACCGCATCATCGAAAAAGGGCGGCATTGTCAGGTGGTATCGCTGGATGATTTTTACCGCAACCGGGATGAGGACTATCCCATCAACGAGGACGGCACGTATGACTATGAAAACGTGACCGCCCTGCGCATCGACCGGGTCGTGGAATGCCTGCAGCGCATCATCGACCGGCAGGACTGTCCGCTGCCGCATTATGAATTCAAAACCGCACTGCGCCACGAAAATGCCGAGATTCTCAAAGCGCACGACGACCATGTGGTCATTGTCGAGGGTCTCCATGCGCTGAACCCGGTGTTTTCCGATCCGCTGCCCAAGGCGAACATTTATAAAGTGTTCGTCAGCGTTTCCACCAACATCAATGTGGAGGGCAAGCGCATCATTTCCGGGCGCAAGATCCGCTTCCTGCGCCGGCTGACCCGCGATTTTCTGTACCGGGGCGCATCGGTGGATCACACGCTGGAAATGTGGCCCAACGTGCTGCTTGGTGAGGACAAATACCTGTACCCCTACAAAGCACTGGCCGATTGCAGCATCAATACGTTCCATATGTACGAAATCGGTGCCATCCTGCCGTTTACGGAACTGATGCTGCAGAAACAGCCACCGCAGCAGGAAAGCGATTTCCTGTCGCTGGTGCTGTCGGCGGCCCGCCGCTTTGAACCCATTCCGGAGGAAAAAATTCCGGCGACCTCGCTGCTGCGGGAATTCATCCCCGGCGGTATCTACGAGCATCTGTATTGATCTGAGTTGCCTATGCCGGCCTTTTCATATACCTCCTTTCGACAAAACGCCCGCCTGATGGTGGGCGTTTTGTCGTGTCCGGCGAAAAAACAGCATTTTTGCACGCAAACACATGGCGTTTTCGGGGAGAAGCCGACCGTCCAGCTGTATTTCTTTGTAAAAAAGTAATTTCAAGGATTTTTGTCGAAATTACTTGAATCATGCAGAAGCAAATGGTATAATACCCTCGTAGTATACTTGAAAGGAAGTGCGGCGCATGAAAAAACGTATTTTCTGTATTGTGCTGATCCTGTGCCTTTGCATGGCCACAATGTTGACCGGATGCAGCGGCCCAGGGGATACCGGCAGTTCTTCCGGGAATCCATCCAATTCCTCAAGCAATGTATCGGGTGATCCGTCGAGTACCCCGTCGGGTGACGTATCGAGTGATCCGTCAAGTACCCCGTCGGGTGACGTATCGAGTGATCCGTCAAGTGCCCCGTCGGGTGACGCATCGAGTGATCCGTCGAGTACCCCGTCGGGTGACGTGTCAAGTGATCCGTCGAGTACCCCGTCGGGTGACGTGTCAAGTGATCCGTCAAGTACCCCGTCGGGTGACGTATCGAGTGATCCGTCAAGCAATCCGTCGAGTCAGCCTCCGGCAGCCCCGGCAATCTCTCTGAACCGGGATGACTTTACCCTCTTTGCAAAGGGGAAAACATGGAAGCTGTATAACGGTACGGTACCGGTGAAGGATGTGACCTTTACCAGCGGAGATAAATCGGTCTGTACATTTGTCAACGGTGTGGTTACTGCGGTAGGCCCCGGCAGTACCAGGGTGTATGCCGAATATCAGGGTACCCGGTTGAGTTGTTGGGTTTACTGCAGATGGAGTACCAGTTCCGGTTCCACCAGCAGTTCCGCTGCCAGCAGCTCCGGTACCAGCAGTTCTGGTACCAGCAGTTCCGGCGGTTCCCGCACGCCGGTGAAAGCACCGCCGGAGACGTTTTCCGGCCCGTCGTCCTTTTACAATGATGCCGCCTTTATCGGGGACTCCGTCAGTATGATGCTGCGCAATACGGCCATCAGCAGCGGCGATCTGGGCAGCCCGCTGTTCCTGACCAGAGGCAGCTTCGGTGTTTACCATGCGGTTGACGGCTCCATGAAGCTGACATATCAGGGCACGGGGATGTATCCCGAAGAAATTCTGGCCGCGGCCGGTGTCAAAAAAGTCTTTATCATGCTGGGCATGAATGACCTGAACATCAACGGCATTGAGGGCACCGTAAATCACTATGAAACGCTGATCGGCCGGATTCAGAACAAGTGTCCCGGCATCCAGATTTACATCCAGTCCATGACGCCCGTTTACACCGGCAGCGAGCGCGGCAAGCTGAACAATACCAGCATCGATCAGTACAATACCCAGCTGAAAAGTCTGGCGAGCCGCACCGGATGCTCCTATGTAGATGTAGCGTCCTATCTGAAAGACGGTACCAACGGTCTGGCATCCAGTTATTGCTCCGATAAATACGTACACCTGACCCCTGCGGGGGCGCGGGTCTGGATCAAAGTGCTGAAGGCTTATGCCGGATCTTAAGGAGGATATTTATGATGAAAAAAATCATTGCGCTGCTGTTGTGCCTGATGATGGCGCTGTCGCTGACCGCCTGCGGCGGCGATACACCCGATTCCCCGAATACGTCTACGGACGCTGTGGCCGTGGATGTGGAGAAGCTTTACAACGACTGTATTGCAAAAATGAATGAAATGGTTCCGCTGGATGCGGACATGATGCTGGATTTCTGCGGCATTCAGGCCGGGGATTGCGTCAAGGCCTGCGTAGCCATTTCCGCTGACGGCCTGCTCACCGATGAGATCTGGGTCATTGAAGTGGTGAACGAGGAAGCCGCCCAGCGGATTCTGGATCAGGCAGACAAGCGGCTGAAGGCCAAGGCCGAGGAAAGCATTACTTATTCGCCCGTGCAGTACGCAGTGGTCCAGAAAGCACAGGTGCTCCGGACCGGCAACTACATCGCCATGCTGGTGGCCCCCAATGTGGACGAACTGAAGACCGTGGTGGATACCGCATTCGGTAACAAATCATAATGCAGACGCCGGACCGACGATTGCCGATCCGGCGCTTTTTCAAAGAGAGGAGGAAAAGGGTTGCTTTTTTCCAGTAATGTATTTTTGTTTGCATATTTGCCCATTGTACTGCTGCTGTATTTCATCAGCCCCCGGAAACTGCGGAATCTGGTGCTGCTGGTGGTCAGCTTGTTTTTCTATGGCTGGGGCGAACCGGTATATACGCTGCTGATGGTGGCGACCATTGTCATGGATTATGGTTTTGGCTACTGGATTCACCTTCGCCACAGCAAAGGCAAATCCGCAAAAGGCGTGCTGGCACTGGGCATGGCCCTCAATCTGCTGTTGCTGGGCTACTTCAAATATGCAGGCTTCATTGTCACCCAGCTGAAGCTGCTGCCCGTATTTGCGGGGCTGACGGTGCCGGAGGTGACGCTGCCCATCGGCATCAGCTTTTATGTTTTCCAGTCCATGAGTTACATTATTGATGTATACCGGGACGATGCACCGGTGCAGAAGAATCCGCTGACGCTGGGTACGTACGTGACGCTGTTCCCGCAGCTTATTGCCGGCCCCATTGTCCGCTACGGTGATGTGGCAGAGCAGATGGATCACCGCCGGGAAAACACATCCGATTTTGCCTCCGGTGTGATCC
This sequence comes from Clostridia bacterium, assembly GCA_017462405.1. Classification (GTDB taxonomy): domain Bacteria; phylum Bacillota; class Clostridia; order Oscillospirales; family Acutalibacteraceae; genus RGIG4076. Next base: position 4,669 of record JAFTRF010000182.1, read on the forward strand.
TGTTTCTGGTGGGTCTGGGCAAGAAAGTGCTGCTGGCCAACCCGATGGGCAATCTGTGGCTGCTTCTGCAGGCCGAGACCGGCACCGCCGCGGCATGGATGGGCATCGGAGCATACACCCTGCAGATTTATTTTGACTTCTCCGGCTATTCGGATATGGCCAGAGGTCTGGGCAGGATGCTGGGCTTTGAATTTCTGGAAAACTTCGACTACCCCTACATTTCCAGAACCGTTACCGAGTTCTGGCGCCGGTGGCACATCAGCCTGAGCACATGGTTCCGGGAGTATGTGTACATTCCGTTGGGCGGAAACCGCAAGGGCAAAGGCCGGCAGATTCTGAATCTGCTGGCGGTGTGGGCATTGACAGGTCTGTGGCATGGTGCCAGCTGGAATTTTGTCCTGTGGGGACTGTATTATGCGGCGCTGCTGATCATCGAAAAGACCTTCCTGCTGAATCTTCTGAAAAAGCTTCCTGCGGCGGTGGGACACATTTATACCATGTTTGCCGTACTTCTGGGCTGGGCGCTGTTCTATTTTGAGGATCTGGGCGCGCTGGGCGGTTTTTTGCAGCAGCTTTTTGTACCGGCTGCCGGAACGGTTCACGGAACCAACCTGATGCTGGCTTTCCTGCCGATGCTGCTGGTCAGTGCCGTTGCGGCCACACCACTGGCCAAAAATTTCTTCCTGCCGAAACGGGATTCCGGGCTGATCCGCTGGGGCAGCGTTGCACTGGCGGCGGTGCTCATGGTGCTGTGTGTGGCCGCATTGGCCAGCCAAAGCTACAATCCCTTTATCTATTTTCGTTTCTGAGGAGGTGCCCCGTTGAAAGCAAAACTTCATGAGATCATCATCATTACTGCATTCTGCGGCTTTTTGGGCGTCATGTGTCTGGGCTACCTGCTGCTGCCCAAGACGGATTTTTCCCAGACGGAAAAGCGGTTTCTGGCAGAGGTGCCGGAACTGACCTGGGACCGGGTGGCCTCCGGCAAATTTGGTGAGGATGTGGAAACCTATATGGCGGATCACATTCCGGGCCGTGATTTCTTTGTGGGTCTGAATGCATATGTAGAACTGTTTACCGGACGTCAGACCGCTGACGATATTCTGGTCACGTGGGACGGGCGGCTGGTGGAAGCCCCCGTCGTATGGAATCCCGAAAACGCAGAGAAGAACATGGCAAAAATCAACGCGTTTGCCGAAAAAGTGGGGCAAAAGGTTGATCTGCTACTGGTACCTTCCGCCGGATGGGCCAACCGGAACGAGATTGCCGGTCCGGCAGACCCCTATACGGACGAAGCCATCATTGAATCCGTGTATGATCTGGCAGGAACGTCCGTCCGTCCGCTGGATCTGACTGCGGCGTTCGACAATCCCATGCTCTACTACCGGACGGACCACCACTGGACCAGCGAAGGTGCCCATCGTGCCTACGAGGGCTATATGCGGTTATTGGGCCGGGAATACCGGGGGCGCGATGCCTTCTCCGTGGAAACGGTGGCGGATTTCCGTGGCTCTACCTATTCGCGGGCGGCGCTGTGGCTGATTCCAGGGGAGGAACTGGAACTATGGACCGGCAGTGACAACATCACTGTGACCAACGGGGAGAGCGAAGCGATCCACGAAGGCATTTTCTATCGGGAGCGGTTGGAGGAAACGGACAAGTACACGGTCTATCTCGACGGCAACCACTCCATGGTCCGCATCCACAACCCCAACAATGCCGGCAAGGGCAAGCTGCTGGTGATCCGGGACTCGTATTCCAACTGTCTGGGCGGTTTTCTGGCGGAATCCTACGAGGAAGTGGTGCTGGTGGATCTGCGCTACTATCGCACCGCATTGTCTCAGCTTTGTGCGGCAGAAGATTTCACGGACATTCTGGTCTGCTACAGCCTGAGCAACTTTATGACCGATACCAACGTGGTCTGGCTGCGGTAAAACGACCGCAGGCAGTATATCATGCATTGCGTGTCGCAAAGCGCCCGCCCGACGGTGGGCGCTCAGCTTGTCGAAAAACTGTCTTATGCGATATGCCGATGGTCAAGATGCACAAATGAAGACTTTCTGTTGCCGCTTTCTTACCCTCTCAGCTTCGCTACGCTCAGCAGCTCTCCCGAAGGGAGAGCCAAGAAACGGGCTTAAAACTTTGAAAAGCCTCCTTGCCTCTCCCTTCGGGAGAGGTGGCAAAAATCTCTGATTTTTGACGGAGAGGGCTAAAG
>JAFTRF010000183.1 GCA_017462405.1 Clostridia bacterium
ACCGGACACGAAGCCCTGAAACACGATGCCGTTGTAGTAATGGCGATTGTTGATGACGGAAAAGTCAAAACGCACCTCGTGCGTAAAACCGGCCGTCCGCAGCATTTCCTGCAGTTCATTCAGCTGCTGCCACACCTTTTTCAGTGCATCGCTGCTGCACAGTGGCAACAGTGTTTCCAGCACCTGCTTCGGGGTACCGCTCAGACTCATCACCTGCAGCAGACGCTGCGTTGCCGTCTCATCTGCCTGTGCATGGGCGCAGATCTGCGCCGCCTCGTGCGTGTTTTTCTCGCCGATGCAGCGGATAATGGCATCGCGGTCATCACCTTTCAGCCCCAGTTCCCCGATCAGTTCCATCATCAGCCCCATATGGGAAATATCCAGCACAAACTCCGGCTGAATGTGGCGCAGACTTTCTGCCGCCAGAATAACCACTTCACCTTGCTGGTAGGCATCCAGATCGCCGATGCATTCCAACCCGGTCTGCAGAATTTCCCGGTAGCTGCCGGTACTGCGGGAAATGCGGTATACGTTTTCATTGTAATAGACCTTGTCCACCTGTCCGGGGCGGTCCTTGGTATTCTTGATGATGGACAGGGTGACGTCCGGCTTCAGTGCCATCAGCCGCCCGTTGGTATCGGTAAATGAAAGAATGCCGTCGCTCACCAGAAAATCCTTGTTGCGGGCATAGAGGTCGTATTCTTCAAATTTATTCATTTTGAACGGACGATAGCCGTAACTGCGGTACAGTTTCCGCAGGTCAAGCATGACCCGTTCCTCTTTTTTCAGCAGTTGGTCATTCATGTACATGGTACAACATCCTTTGTTGATCGTTTGTCGCTTCATTATATTATCACTTTAACCCGATAAAGTCAAGCCTCTGCGGACAGTTTGCGGGGAGCAATGTCCTCCAGCAAGCGTCCGGGGGTACTTGGGTCCGCAAAACGTGTTTATGCAACAATTTTCTTTGACATTCGTCCGGGAATCCGTTATAATAAAAGAAACCGGAATATACGGTGTTTCATTATACCACAGATTCCTCTGTGTGGAAAGCATATTTGCACAACTTTGTCAAAAAAATATCCATAACATTATAATAAGGCAGGTCATTCTATGAATTCTTCCCGCCCCACCTCCTATACCGAATATTACCGCCGCGCCTATGCGCTGCTGGACGAGCTGACGCCGCTGCACACCGACTGCGGTGTGGTGTGCGGCAAGGCCTGCTGTCAAGGCGACGAGACGCAGGGCATGCGGCTGTTTCCCCCCGAGCGCACCGTACTGCCGGTGACGGACACCGAGGACGGCGGCCGTCTGGCCGTATGCGCCGGAAGCTGCTGCCGGACGGACCGGCCGCTGGCTTGCCGGATTTTTCCGCTGTTCCCTTATCTCCACGCGGACGGACACATTTCCGTTGAAGTAGACCTGCGGGCCTACCGGCTGTGTCCGTTGGCTACCCATGCGGACGGCGTACGCTTTGACCCGAAATTCATCCGTGCTGTGCGCCGTGTGGGCCGCCTGCTGGCACAGGATCCGGACATCCGTGCATACATGGCCGAGGTATCTGCCGAAATCGACATTTTCCGGCAATTCTATGCCAAACACAGCCGTCCCTCGGCCCGGATCCGCCGCGGATAGTCTTCGTCAAGCACACCTGTTTCTCTGCTGAAAACAGTCTATGTCAGGTATGCCCGGACATTTCGGATGTACTGTCTGTCGTCCGCCGACACTATAAGGAAATTTTTGTCATCTTTTCACCTGTCTTTCCGACGTAATTCAAAGTATTCCAGAGATTATCGGAGAAAAGCGGCGAAAAGCTACGCTATTTTTCATTTTTCACGAAAAAAGTAAAAAAATCCGGTTTCACCCGTCAATTCACCATTTGAAAGTTTTGCAATAAAATGGTATAGTGTATTTGCATACAATACACGGGTTTCCCATGTGCGGACACTCCTTTTCGCTGCTGTCCACCATCGGGAGCTTCTCGAAAGGACGGATGAATGTGCCCAACGATTACACGTTCCTGCTGGTATCCTCCGCCGCACTGCCGGAGATTTATCTGAAGGTCGTCGAGGC
>JAFTRF010000184.1 GCA_017462405.1 Clostridia bacterium
AGAAAGGAGCAGTAGATTCCTTTCCTGCGATTTTCTGTGAATTGATTTGCTTTTTCCTGCTTGCAAATGAGAAAAACCCAACTTTCGTCGAACGAAAGTTGGGTTTTTCTACAGTCTGAAAAGTCCCTCCTCATTACCGTTTAGGGTAATTGAGGAGGGACTTTTTGATTTTATTTTCTGCCGGATTATCCGAGTCCTTCAAAGAAATCATCATAGGTACACCCGTAGATTTTACGAAGTTGCACCAATACACTTGCACGGATATTCAACTCTCCAGCTTCATATTTCGCATAGGTTGTCCGCCCAATGTCGCATCCACGCCGTTGTAACTCAGCGCATAACTTCTCCTGTGACATATCTGCCCTGTCTCTCAACCGACGGAGATTTGTTCCCATATTCAAGTCACGCCTGATCTTCTGTTCCATCGTATAGCCTCTTACATCATTATATTGACCAGTATTGGTTGCAACCAATGTTATTGTATGCTATACTGAAACAAATTATTGTCCGCTATACTGGTCAATATTTACCGTATTCGCTTTACATGATTGTAAGAGGGTGACACCATGCTTCGCCGTGTAGTTGTTGCAGGATGCAGATATTATTGCAATTACGAAGAAGCCAAGGAATTTATCGACCGCTGCATTTCCCGTATTCGTATGGAATATACACTTGTTTTTGTTTCCGGATGCTGTCGGGGTGCAGATGCACTCGGCGAACGCTACGCACAGGAACACGGTTTTCTCATTGAACGGCACCCTGCTGAATGGGAACGATTTGGACGTCAGGCTGGTCCGATACGAAACCGATGTATGGTACAATGTTCTGATTTTATCATCTGTTTTTGGGACGGTCAAAGTACCGGCACCGCTTCTTTAATTGACTATGCACGAGAAATGAGTAAACCCATTCGCATAAAAAATATTTCCCCGTAATATTTCGTTTGACAACGGCAATTTCCTGTGATACAATAACTCCGTTTGTGTGATTTGAAAATGGAGCATTGCCGTGGATGCAATGCAGTTGAAAGGACAATCGATCAATGGATGAATGTATGACTATGACCACCTTTGCGGAGATGGACCTCTCCCCCCGGATGCTCAGTGCCATTGAGGCCATGGGCTTTGAACAGCCCACTGAAATCCAGTCCCGCGCCGTGCCGCTGATCCGCACCGGCTGCGACGTCATCGGCAGTTCCCAGACCGGTACCGGCAAGACCGTGGCGTTCGCTATCCCCGCGCTGGAGCGCATTGACCCCGAAGACGAGAGCGTGCAGGTGCTGATCCTGTGCCCCACCCGCGAACTGGCCCAGCAGGGTTGCTAGCAAATCAAAAAGCTGTGCAAGTTTATGATGCACATTTATCCCGTGGATGTTTACGGTGGTGCCGCCATGGAACGGCAGATCCAGCGGCTGAAAAAAGCCAATCTGGTCATCGGTACCCCCGGCCGCATTATGGATCATATGCGCCGCCGCACCCTGAAGCTGGACAATGTCAAAATGGTCGTGCTGGACGAGGCCGACGAAATGCTCAGTATGGGCTTCCGCGAGGACATTGAAACGATTCTGCGTGAAATCCCCGAAGAGCGGCAGACGGTGCTGTTTTCCGCCACCATGCCGCCGGAAATTCTGGCACTGACGCAGGAATTCCAGCGCGACCCGCAGATGATCGAGGTCAACCGGGAGCAGGTCACACTGGATGCCATCGCCCAAAGCTATGTGGAAGTGCCTATGGGCCGCAAAAAGGACGCTCTGTGTCTGCTGCTCCACGCCTATGCCCCCGCCCGCGCCATGGTCTTCTGCAACACCAAGGCACTGGTCGACGAAGTGACGGCGCATCTGATTTCCAACGGCTTTTTCGCCGACGGACTTCACGGCGACCTGCAGCAGTCCCAGCGAAACAAGGTCATGGACGCCTTCCGCACCGGACGCATTCAGGTGCTGATCGCTACCGACGTTGCTGCCCGCGGCATTGACGTCAGCGGCGTGGATTACGTGTTCAACTACGATGTACCGCAGGATCCGGAATATTACGTCCACCGCATTGGCCGTACCGGTCGTGCCGGTCACACCGGTACCGCCATCACCATCTGCAGCGGCCGCCGTCAGATCATGGCCGTGGCCCAGCTGGCAAAAATGGTCCGCAGCGACATTCCCCGCGGTAAGCTGCCCACCGTGGGCGATGCCGCCGAATCCATGGCCGAACGCGCCGTGGCAGAAATCGAGTGCGTGCTGCAGGACGGTGTTCAGAACGGTGCCTGTGAATGGGTAGACCGCCTGACGGAAAAGGGCTATGACCTGCGCACCATCGCCGCCGCCGCACTGCAGCTTCATTACGGCACCTCCGAACCGGGCAAGGACGAAGCCTTTGCCTCTGCCGAAAACGAGGGCCGGTTTGTCCGCCTGAGCCTGAGCATCGGCCGCAGCAGCCGGGTCGCGCCCAACCATCTGGTGGCCGCCGTCGCCGAGCGCACCGGCATCCCCGGCAAGGACATTGGCAAAATCGAAATTTTCGACGACTTTTCCATTGTGGAAGTTCCCGCCGGCATGGAGGAATTCTGCATTGCAGAGTTGGTCGGCTCCAAGATCTGCGGCAAGCCCATCCACTGTGAACTGGCCGGAGAATCCGAGACGGATTGGGACAACCGCCCCGGCAAGGGCGCCAAGCCCGCCAAGGGTCGCCGACCGGAGCAAAGCAAGCGCCCCGTGTACAGCAACGCCAATACCCGCGGTGGTCACAGCACCAAGAGCCGCCCCGGCGCACACCGCGACCACAAATCTTATCGCAAAAAGGGCTGATTTGCCCCATAAGCAAAAAAATGCACCGTCGGACCCGACGGTGCATTTTTTTGATCGATCAATCTTCAAACCGGAAGCTGTCCCAAGGGATACTGACCGGCTTCCGTTCAGTCAGTATTTCATCGATGTGCATCAGCAACGGAAAATCCTCTGGGCTCAGGATCCCTTTGGATACACCGACTTTGACCGCCCTGGCAACCCGAACCGCGACCACCAGAGATTCCAGTGTGACACCGTCGAGTTCCGCCTTAGTCTCATCGATGGTGAGGCCTCGGCCAAGCAAAATGCCCGCCAGGCGGGTGCGTCCGCCGTATACCGTTACGTACAGGTCGCCTGCACCAACGGCCAGATTCTCCAGCGTACCGGCGCCCTGAAACTCCAGCAAACGGGCCATTTCCTTTACACTTTGTCCGAATACCGCCGCTTGCGAGTTGAAGTGCAGCGCACTGTCCAACCCGAAGTTTTTCTGATTCAGACCAATGGTCAAGGCAATGCCCAACGCATAGCCGTTTTTCAGCGCTACCGCGCTTTCGATGCCGGTCACGTCCGTAGACAGGCTGATGTGGTAGTAGTCCGTCTCCAGAATGGAGCGGAGCGCGCGAAGGGTGTGGAGATCGCTGCCACAGAATGCCACCTCGGTCTGATCGTGCGCCACCAGTTCATAGCTGGTGCACGGGCCGCCGATGGCATTCAGGGAGAGCCGCTTGTTCAGCTTGTCCAGCTTGTGTTGCCAGTAAGCCGGATATGTGATCAGGCGCCCCTCCGGGGTGTCGTACAGGCCTTTGGTGACGGTAAGCACCGGTGTTCTCTCCGGGATCATGGGCAGAATGACGTCGCCGAACCAGTCAACGCCAAAGCTGCTGACGCCGCCGATGATAACATCGGCCCCGTCGATGGCCTGTCGGACCTCCTCGATCTGAAAAAACTTCAGACCGGCCGGAAAGTCCTTTTCGAATTTGGGATGGCGGTTGGTCGCCTTGCAGGCTTCTATGATCTTCCGATCCAGATGTGTGCCTACCAGCCGGACCTCATGTCCGTTCTCCCTGGCCGGGAATGCGAGCGCAGAGCCCATCATGCCCGATCCGATGATCGTTACTACTTTCGTCTCGATGACCATACCTCCTGCTGTGTGGATTTGGGAAGGGTGACGGCGGATGCCGTCTTAACAATTATACCTGTTTTTCTCTTGAATTTCAAGAGGAATTGTGTAATTTTCCGATAAAAGCAAAAAAAGATTGGGCAGATTACCGCCCAATCTTTTACAATTTGTTGTTTTGTTATGTAATATTACTTATCGTATATCCAGTCGCCGGACTTCCTTTGCTTTGCCTGTCCGTTCGTCCACCGTGAACAATGCGCAGTTCATCATCTGCGGACCGTCCGCATTTGCAAAGCGCACCGGCAGCTTCTGTTTCATCTTGGCAATGGCCAGTTCCGGCTTGACACCCAGCACCGAATGGACCGGACCGGTCATACCTACGTCGGTAATGTAGCCGGTACCGTCCGGCAAAATGCATTCATCTGCCGTCTGGACATGGGTATGCGTGCCAAATACGACCGAAGCCCGGCCGTCCAGATAGAAACCCATCGCGCGCTTTTCGGCTGTGGCTTCCGCATGGAAATCAAACACATGTACGGCACATTCCGGAGTCGCTTTCAGGATGGCATCAGCCGCCCGGAAGGGGTCGTCCAGACTTTCCATGTACACCGTGCCCATCAGGTTGGCCACACACACCTGTGTACGGCCCAGATCATACACGCACCAGCCCTTGCCCGGTGCGCCGGGCGGAAAGTTGTCCGGGCGCAGCAGATACGGCTCCTCGTCGTAAACGGCGTAGCTTTCCGGGCGGCGGAAAGAATGGTTTCCGGTGGTGATGACATCCACACCGCTGTCGAACAGGTGATCCATGGACACCGGGGTGATGCCATTGCCGTCGGCAGAATTTTCGCCGTTGGCGATCACCAGATCAATGCCCATCGTGCGTTTCAGCGCAGGCAGCTTTGCGCGCAGATGACGGCATCCGCCGGTTCCCACCACATCGCCGATGACTAAAATTTTCATATATAAGCTCCTTTTGTACCGAAAAAAGTCTGTGCCCCGGCCGGAAATCGGACGCATCATTTCCGGCAAAGCACAGACCTTTTGTTTTATTTTGCGTAATCGCTGGCGCGGCTCTCGCGGATGATATTCACCTTGATCTGGCCGGGGTAATCCAGACTGTCTTCGATCTTGGTGCAGATATCACGGGCCAGCACAGCCATATTTTCGTCCTTGATGATCTCCGGCTTGACCATGATCCGGATCTCGCGGCCGGCCTGAATCGCAAAGCTGCGCTCCACACCGTTGAAGGAGGAAGCGATCTCTTCCAGCTTCTCCAGACGCTTGATGTAGTTTTCCAGATTCTCGCGGCGGGCGCCGGGACGAGCAGCAGAAATGGCATCTGCGGCCTGCACCAGACAGGCGATCACCGTCTTGGCCTCCACATCGCCGTGGTGGGCATGGATGGCATGAATGACCGTTTCGTTTTCACGATACTTCCGGGCCATGTCCACACCGATCTCGATGTGAGAACCTTCGATTTCATGGTCGAGCGCCTTGCCGATGTCATGCAGCAGACCTGCACGGCGGGCAAGCGTCGGATTGATGCCCAGTTCGCTGGCCATCATACCGGCCAGGTACGCCACTTCCAGCGAATGGTTCAGTACGTTCTGACCATAGCTGGTACGGTAGCGCAGGCGGCCCAACAGCTTCACCAGTTCGGGATGTACGCCGTTGACACCGGCCTCGATGACGGCGCGTTCACCCTCAGACTTGATGGTAGCATCCACCTCGCGGCGGGCCTTCTCCACCATTTCCTCGATGCGGGTCGGATGAATCCGTCCGTCGTTGATCAGACGTTCCAGTGCGATCCGGGCCACCTCGCGGCGCACCGGCTCAAAGCTAGACAGCGTAATGGCTTCGGGGGTATCGTCAATAATCAGATCCACACCGGTGAGGGTTTCCAGCGTGCGGATGTTGCGGCCCTCGCGGCCGATGATCCGCCCCTTCATTTCATCGTTGGGCAGCGGCACCACAGAAACTGCCGCCTCCGATACCTGATCGGCGGCACAGCGCTGAATGGCCTGCGTAATGATTTCACGGGCGCGGGTCTCGCACTCGTCCTTGGTCTGCTGTTCGACTTCCATCACGCGGACGGCTTTTTCATGCTGCAGCTGATCCTCCAGATGCTGCATCAGGTAAGCCTTGGCCTGCTCCTCGGTATAGCCGGAAATTTTCTCCAGCATCTGGAACTGGCTGAGTTTGATGCTCTCTGCTTCTGCCAGCCGCTCCTCTGCCTGCTTGATGCGGCCGCTGAGCGTCTCTTCCTTCTTTTCGAGGCTTTCCAGCTTCCGGTCCAGTGCGTCTTCCTTCTGCTGCACGCGGCGCTCCTGACGCTGAACCTCATTGCGGCGTTCCCGGACCTCGCGGTCGGACTCGTTGCGCAGACGGTTGAGTTCTTCTTTACCTTCGAGAATTGTTTCTTTCTTCTTGGCTTCGGCCGCTTTCATGGCGTCGTTCACGATTCGTGTGGCTTCCTGCTCTGCGGAGCCGATCACTTCTTCTGCCGCTTTTTTCCGATAGGCCACGCCCAGAATAAATGCGACCACAGCACTTGCAATGACCACCACCGCAACCACGAGGATGAAAACAATCAGGTTCATTTTCACCACGGGCATCGCCATGGGGGACATATTCAAAATCGACAACTTCGATAGCACCTCCTTCTTTTCACTTGTGACAACTCGATATTCACATCAATATACGGGGTGCGTCTCCCTGTATACAACAGCAAAAAATACTGCCCTATAATTGTAGCTCATTTCTGTAATGAAGTCAAGCGAAAAGCATGGGATGTTTTGGCTTTTTCAATGCATTTTTTGCTGTATTTGCTGTATTTTGCATTTCTTTGGCGGGCTGACTCGTAGGTTGTACCGAAAAAATGTATATTTTGTGTATAAATCACAGATTTTTTGTTCCTGCCAAATAATTTGCGTGCGGTGCTTGATTTTACGGAAACATCGGTATATAATAATGCATGATAACGAATAAACGCTGTGATGGGAACGTTCTGCCCCTCACTCCGGCGAAAGAGAATGTGCGCCCCGGCTGAAAGCGCACTGCGTCGGACCGGCAGGATCACCACCCCGGAGCGGGGCTCCAAGACATCCGTCCCAAGAGTCCACGGCTGGCACCGTTACCGCCGCAATGAGAACAGACCGCAGTCTGAAAACGCAGGGTGGAACCGCGTGGCTTTTTGCTTCGCCCCTCGATGCTTTTCGGGCGCGTTTTTTTGTTTTCGACGAATTTTCCTTACAGGAGGTTATTTTATTATGAACATCACTTTGAAAGACGGCTCCATTCTGGAAGTCGCCGCCGGTGCTACCGCTGCCGATGCCGCCAAGCAGATCAGCGGCGGCCTGTTCCGCGCAGCCTGCGCCGCCAAAATCGACGGCAAGGTCGTGGACCTGCGCACCCCGCTGACCGAGGGCTGCGCACTCGAAATTCTGACCTTCAGCGATGATGCCGGTAAAAATGTATTCTGGCACACGTCCTCTCACATTCTGGCACAGGCCGTACAGCAGATTTTCCCCGATGCGAAGTTCGCCATCGGCCCCGCCATCGAAAACGGCTTCTACTACGACTTCGACCTGCCCCGCACGCTGACCACCGAGGATCTGACCGCCATTGAGGCCGGCATGAAGAAGATCGTCAAGTCCAACGTAGCACTGGAGCGGTTCGAACTGCCCGCCGACGAAGCACTGAAGCTCATGGGCGACGCCGGTCAGGAGTACAAGACCGAACTGATCGCCGAGCACGCAGGCAAAGGCGAAGCCATCAGCTTCTATAAGCAGGGCGCATTCACCGACCTGTGCGCAGGCCCCCACCTGATGAGCACCGGCGGCGTCAAGGCCATCAAGCTGACCAGCGTGACCGGCGCTTACTGGCGCGGCGATGCCTCCAAGAAGATGCTGCAGCGTATTTACGGCATTTCCTTCCCCAAGAAGGAGGAACTGCAGGAGTACATCACCCGCATTGAAGAGGCCAAGAAGCGTGACCACCGCAAGCTGGGCAAGGAACTGGGCCTGTTCATGCTCCGTGACGAAGGCCCCGGCTTCCCGTTCTTCCTGCCCAAGGGCATGGTCCTGCGCAATACCCTGATCGACTACTGGCGTCAGGTCCACAAGCGCTACGGCTATGTGGAGATCTCCACCCCCATGATGATGAACCGTCAGCTGTGGGAGCGTTCCGGTCACTGGGGTCACTACAAGGACAATATGTACACCACCGTCATTGACGACGTGGATTTCGCCATCAAGCCCATGAACTGCCCCGGAGGTATGCTGGTTTACGCCAGCGAGCCGCACTCCTACCGCGACCTGCCCCTGCGCGTCGGCGAACTGGGTCTGGTACACCGTCACGAGCTGTCCGGCGCCCTCCACGGTCTGTTCCGTGTGCGTTGCTTCACGCAGGACGCCGCCCATATCTTCATGACCTGGGGTCAGATGAAGGATGAAATCAAGAACGTCGTCAAGCTGTTTGACGAGGTCTACTCCG
>JAFTRF010000185.1 GCA_017462405.1 Clostridia bacterium
ATCAATACGCAGCGCCTGAAATACACGCCGTGCCGGATGTCCGTCCCGGCATGCCTTGGCCGGAATGGATGACCGGATGATGTCGGTCAGCTGTGCCGTGGTTTCCACCGGCTGCTGTGCGCGTACCGCAACGATTTTGTTTGCAATGGAGGACGCATACCGTTCCTCACCGTATTCCCGGAAAATCCGGGTCAGTTCCCGTGCAGACAAGCTGTTGACCAGCTCCGCTGCCGTTGTGCCGCTTTGGCTCATCCGCATATCCAACGGTGCATCCGCATGGAACGAGAAGCCGCGTTCCGGCGTATCCAGCTGATGCGAGGAGACGCCGATGTCCATCAGGATGCCGTCTACCGGCGGCATTTCCAGCCGGTCTGCGATGTCCTTGATGTGACAGAAATTGTCCTGCACAATCGTTACACAGGGATTGCTTCCTAATCGTTCGTGCAGGATCGCAATGGCATCCGGATCCTGATCGATCGAAATCAGTCGTCCGTCTGTCAGCCGTGATGCGATCGCGCCGGAGTGTCCGCCGCCGCCGGCCGTGCCATCCATATAAATACCGTCGGGCCGGATGTTCAGCCCCTCTATTGTTTCCCGGAACAGTACCGGGCGATGTACAAATTCCATGCAGGATCCTCGTCTTCCTTACCGGGGAATCACAGCCCCAATCTGGCCATTTGCTTTTCGATCTGATCCTCGTCGATGGTATCGTTGAGCCGCTCCCATGCCTCCGTGTTCCAGACTTCCACCCGGTTGTTCAGCCCCAGAAAAGTGACTTCCTTTTCCAGTCTGGCATATTTCCGCAGCTTCGGCGGGATCAGTATGCGGCCCTGCGTGTCCGGTACCGCATCCGTCGCACTGGAGAAAAAATAACGGGAAATTTCCCGGCTTTCCACCAGCGGCATTTCTTTGAATTTCTGCAAAATATTGTCCCATTCAGATTGCGCAAACATCCACAGACATCCGCCCAATCCTCTGGTCACATAAAAACAGTCACCAAGCTCCTCGCGGAACTTAGCCGGTACAATAATTCGTCCTTTGGCATCGATATTATGTTGGAACTCCCCTAACAGCATATCGCCCACATCCGGGTACCCGGAGCCGAACCGCCCCCACGAGTCCCCACCTTTCACCACATTGTGTCTTCTATTATACTGGATACATTCCGCTTTTGCAACCTTTTTTCGTAAATTTTTCATGAAAAAAAGTGCTTTTTTCTGTACAAAAAATACAGCAGACCATGTCCGGTCTGCTGTATCACAGGGGTTGTAAAATTGAGGAAATCAGGGCATCACGAAGCCGGTTTTCTTCATCACCTTGGTAAGCGTACGGCGGGCGATGCGGGCAGCCTGCTCGGCGGCGGTGTTGTAGCACTGGGCCAGATAAGCCTTGTCACCGATCAGCTGGGCATAACGGGTCTGGATGGGACGCAGCGTCTCCACCACGGCATCCGCTACCACGGACTTCAGTTCACCGTATCCCTTGCCCTCCATCTGTGCTACAAATTCCTCGACGGGCGTACCGGTCACGGCGGAATAAATCGTGATCAGGTTGTTGACACCGGTCTTGGATTCGGGATTATACACAATGCGGGCATCGGAATCGGTCACGGCACGCTTGAACTTGCGCACAACGTCGTCGGGCTTATCCAGCAGACCGATCCATGCGTTGACGTTTTCGTCGGACTTGGACATTTTGCGGGCAGGATCCTGCAGGCTCATGATCCGGGCGCCGGTCTTGGGAATGTAGGGATCCGGCACCGTCAGCGTGGGGCTGTACAGACCGTTGAAACGCTCTGCGATGGTACGGGTCAGTTCCAGGTGCTGCTTCTGGTCGGCACCGATCGGCACCAGATCCGCCTGGTACAGCAGAATGTCTGCCGCCATCAGCGTGGGATAGGTAAACAGGCCGGCGTTGATGTTGTCAGCATGCTTCTGCGACTTATCCTTGAACTGCGTCATACGGGACAGCTCGCCAAACTGGGTGCAGCATTCCAGCACCCATGCCAGCTGGGCGTGGGCCGCCACATGGCTCTGGATGTAGAAAATGGACTTGTTGACGTCAATGCCACAGGCCATCAGCAAAGCATAGGCCTCCAGCGTATTACGGCGCAGTGCAGCCGGTTCCTGCCGTACCGTGATGGCATGGAGATCCGCCAGTGCAAAAATGCAATCGTACTCATCCTGCATGGCGACCCAGTTTTTCAGCGCACCCAGATAGTTGCCAAGCGTAATGGTGCCGCTGGGCTGGATGGCACTGAAGATGACTTTTTTCTTTTCCTGCGGGTTATTTCCCTGCATGGTAATCCTTCCTTTCGTGGATAAATGCCGCATCACACCGACACGGCCGTATTTGCTTGTACGGTTGAATCATCTATACGATGGGCGGTCAGAAACCAAATGCCGGGAGGATCGACGAAAGAACCATCAGGAGCGCCAGCAGAAGCACTGCCGCGCGGACGATCCACAATTGTACCGGTTTTAAATTTTTCATTCCTTGCACACCCTTTCCAACGCGATGTCTTATTATTGTAGCAATTTCTGTTGTCTTTTTCAAGGGGCATTGCGGATTTTCCCGGATTTTTCGTGTATTTGTTTGTACACAGGACACAATAACAGCAAATTGGTGAAAGGAGGGCATTTATGTGTCTGTCTCCGACCGGTGCCGCCCGGTGGCTGCGCCGGATTCAGTTTTTGCTGCTGCTGTGCGCGGCCGCGTTGCTGCCCGCTCCGTTATTTTTTACCGCAGTTCTTTTGCTGACGGCCGCAGCGCTGTATGACCGCTCTGCGCTCCGTGTCCGGCATCTGCGTCTGCTACCAGAGGGACTCCGGCTGTCCGGCGGCATTTTCTGCAAGGAAATCCTGCGGATCTCTTCCGGCACATGGATTGGTCTGCGGATCTTTCTGCTTCCGGGTGTACGCGAGGTCTTTCTGCTTCTGCCGCACCGTACCATTTATCTGTTTCCCATGACTGCTGCCCAGCTGCACATCCTGCAGAAATATATGGAGCCGCCTCATGAAGCATAAATATCATCCGCATTGGACGCAGCCCCTGCAAAATCTGCGCATATTGCTTCTCCTGCCCGCCGCTGAACTGCTGCACCGCCATACCGCGGTCGGTCTTTTGTGCGTGCTGCTGCTGATTCAATATCTGTCTGAATTGCATCTTGCCCCGGATGTGATCTGTTTCCGGGGGCTTCTGTACCGGATGCAGGTATCTGCGCCTGCCCGGATGGATTTCTCGCGTTCCCTGCCTTTCCGGTTGCTTGGCGGTGTCCCGGTACGTTTGTATACGGCTGTACACGCACTGCCCCGGCACACATTCGTACTGTCTGTCCCTGCGGCACACCACCTGTACCGGTCGCTTGGCCCGCCGCTGACGGATGCCGAACATCGGCCGTCGCTGTGGGCGCGGCTGTTGTCCGCCGCCATGCAGCCACACCTCGCCGCCGGGTGGGCATTGACCGTTCCTTTTTTCCGCCGTCTGGACAGTACACGGCTGACGGAACTGCTTCAACGGATTTTGCCTGTGGCAAACGACCTCTGGCTCCATCTGCCTGCACCGTGGCTGCTGCTGACCGCCGCCGTCGTGACCGGATGGGCAGTAGCCTTTCTGCGTCGGATGGAGGAAAGTGCCCGCATCCGGTTGCTCCGTGGTAATGACATCCTCGCTGTACAATGTGGTCTTCTGACCCGACGAACCCGGATCTTTTTCCTGCGGCAGTGCATCGGAGCCGAACTCCGGCAGAATCCGGTTCTGCTGCTTTGTGGGATCGCACCCGTCTATCTGTACACCGGCCAGCGGCACCCGGCCATCCTGCTTCCGGCGCTGCGCGAATGCCAATTGTCCGCGGTGCCGGATACCTGTGGCTTTACAGCCTCTGCGGTATTTGCGCCGCCCGCATCCGCCCGCGGCCGTTTCGGACGGGTAGAGCTGAGCCTGCTGGCGCTTTTGCTTCCCTTGTACGGGTGGGCAGCAGCACGATCGGCCTTTCTGCTTCAATACGCTTTTGCGGCGCTTGGATTGATGCTGTGCCTGCGCATTTGGGTGCAGCAATGTGCATTCTCCCGGACTGCTGTGCGGTTGAGCGATACACACCTGTCCGTATGCCGGTGCAAAGGGCTGTCGGTTGTGACGACCACGCTCCCCCGCACCGGAATTTCCGCCGCCGCAGTGCGGGCACATTGGTTTCAGCGACGCGCCGGACTATGCACGTTGGTTCTTCATGCACCGGGACTTCCGGTGCTGAAAGTCAAGCATCTGAACCTTCGGGACGGGCTGCGGATCCAGCGGATGCTGACCGGCATAAAATAAAGGGCGGCCGCATCGTGATTGTTCACCACTGCGGCTGCCCTTGTCTGTGCATATTACAAATTACAGATCATCGGCGTCCTGTTCCGGGAATGCATCGTACACCCCGGTGCCGGTATAGCTGCCCAGCACATCCGACGGAACCGCCCACCCGCTCTGCTGCGGGAGGACCTCCGTAATGCCGTCGATGTTCTCCATATAGCCGAATTTCTGCTCGTACTGTCTCCGGCGCTCTGCTTCGTCCTTGTGTTTCTGGGTGTCGGGTTCTTCCAGCGGATATCGTTTCATGCTGTTGTGCTCCTTTGCTGAAAATTCGGGCGTAACGTGCTGCCGCCCGTTCTCAGTATGCCCCCGCAGGGACAAAAGTTGCAGTATACACCGGAATTTTCCGCGTTTTTGACGCAATGACATGGATTTTTGTGCCAAGGGCTTGAAATCCGCAGGAAATACCGTTACAATAGAAGCATAATATGTCGCTGTGTTGCTTTTATTTTGGAAAGGAGACTGATTCCCATGTCCATTCTTGTTACCGGTGGTACCGGCTACATCGGCAGCCACACCTGCGTGGAGCTGCTGAACGCAGGCTACGACGTGGTCGTCGTAGACAACTATTACAACAGCAAGCCCGAAGTGCTCAACCGCATCCGCGCCATTACCGGCAAGGATGTCACCTTCTACGAGTGCGATATCCGTGATGCCGCAGGTCTGTCCCGTGTGTTTGAAACGCACAACATCGAATCCGTCATTCACTTTGCCGGTCTGAAATCCGTCGGTGAATCCGTCAGCAAGCCGTTGGAGTATTTTGACAACAACGTGTACGGTTCGCTGGTTCTGTTTCAGGTGATGCAGAAGTACAACGTAAAGAAGCTGGTCTTCTCCTCCTCTGCGACCGTTTACGGCAACAGCGGTGTGTCTCCCCTGCAGGAAGACATGAAGATCGGTGACGTGTCCAACCCCTACGGTCGCACCAAGTTCATGATCGAGGAAATGCTGGATGACCTGTATGCTTCCGATCACAGCTGGAGCATTGTGAAGCTGCGCTACTTCAACCCCATCGGCGCGC
>JAFTRF010000186.1 GCA_017462405.1 Clostridia bacterium
CGGTAGCCGCTGTGCTGAAGCGGGACGGAATCAGTTCGGAAACCTCCGCCACCATGGAGGAATTCACCGGCAGTGAAATCAGGGAGGAAACCGCGGTATGAACGGGAACCTCATCATCATCGGCGCCGGCGGCCACGGCCGGGTAATCGCAGATATCGCCGTGCTGTGCGGCTATACGAATATCGGTTTTCTGGATGACGGCGCGGATCTCACCGTTCCGATTCTCGGGAAAACAGCGGATTTCCGCCGCTATCTGACTACACACAGTTTTTTCGTCGCCATCGGCAATAACGCCGTCCGTGAGCGGATTACAAATGACCTCGCATCAGCGGGCGCGGCACTTCCCTCTCTGATTCATCCCTCCGCTGTGATCGGCAGCCACGTCCGTATCGGCGACGGAACGGCGGTAATGGCCGGCGCGGTCATCAACACGGGCGCGTCCCTGGGCCGCGGCGTCATCGTGAACACCTGCGCCTCCGCAGATCACGACTGCACGGTGTGTGATTTCGCCCACGTTTCCGTGGGTGCCCATCTCGCCGGCACCATATCGGTCGGCCCACGCACCATGATCGGCGTCGGTGCCGCGGTCATCAACAATATCTCCATCTGCGGCGACTGCACGGTAGGCGCCGGTGCCGTGGTCATACGGGATATCACCGTCCCCGGAACCTATGTCGGCGTACCGGCCAAAAAGCTTTAAGGCATCACCGCCCGAAAGGACTCTCCATGCGCATACTTTACGTCACCACCGTCGGTTTGACCATGGGATTTTTCAAACCGCTCATCCAAGAGCTGACCGAAGCCGGCCACACCGTGGATATCGCCTGCAACGACAGCGAATTTCCCGTGGATCCGTTCTACGCGGATCTCGGCTGCCGGGTGTATTCCCTCTCCTGCTCCCGCTCCCCGCTGAAAGCAGACAATCTGCGCGCCATCGGGCAGATCCGTAAGCTGGTCGCAGAAAACCGCTACGACATCGTCCACTGCCACACCCCCGTGGCGGCAGCCTGCACGCGGATTGCCTGCCGCAAAGCCCGTCGGTCCGGCACCAGGGTGATCTACACCGCCCACGGCTTCCACTTTTACAAAGGCGCGCCGCGGAAGAACTGGCTGATGTACTACCCCGTGGAAAAGCTGTGCGCCCGCCTTACGGACACGCTCATCACCATCAACAAAGAGGATTACGCACTGGCCCGGAAGAAACTGAAAGCGAAGCACATAGAATACGTCCCCGGCGTGGGCATTGACGTGCAGAAATTCGCCGACACCACGATAGACAAGGCGGCCAAGCGGGCAGAGATCGGCGTCCCGGACGACGCATTTCTTCTTTTGTCCGTGGGAGAGCTAAACCGCAACAAGAACCACGAAACCGTCATCCGCGCCGTCGCCGCACTGCAGAATGGGTACATCCACTATGCAATCGCCGGAAAAGGTGCCCTGCACAGCGAGTTATGCGCGCTGGCGGACAGCCTCGGCATCGGCGGCCGGGTACACCTGCTGGGCTACCGCGACGATATCGCCGCGCTGTATAAGGCGGCGGATGTATTCGTCCATCCCTCATTCCGGGAAGGGCTGCCGGTTTCCGTCACGGAAGCCATGGCCAGCGGCCTGCCTGTAATCGCCTCAAACATCCGCGGGAACGCTGATCTGATTGCGGATACTGCAGAACTGCTGTGCGATCCGCAAAATAAAGAGTCCTTCGAAAAAGCGATCCGCATGCTGGCCGCATCCTCCGCCGAAGCCGCAAGAATCGGCGCGATCAACCAAACAAACGCGGATCAGTACGATCAATCCCGCATCCGCGCTCGGATGGCGGAAATTTATTCTCACTAATCACTTGCAATAACGGAGCAAACTATGTCAGCATCAACCTCCATGTGGCTGCACTTTGCATTCACTCTGTTCCTCGCCTGGCTGTCGGACAAGCGATCCCGTTTCACCTACGGCAGCTGGGGCCAGCGGATTTACGTAAAAAAAGAAAAACTCTGTTTTGTCATCCTGGTCATCGCCATGGGTGTGTTTGTA
>JAFTRF010000187.1 GCA_017462405.1 Clostridia bacterium
GAAGGGGGATTGCTGA
This sequence comes from Clostridia bacterium, assembly GCA_017462405.1. Taxonomy (GTDB): domain Bacteria; phylum Bacillota; class Clostridia; order Oscillospirales; family Acutalibacteraceae; genus RGIG4076. The sequence goes on from JAFTRF010000187.1 coordinate 17, forward strand.
TTTGTGAATCTTCTCCACTGTGCGCTAACCCTGCCTATCGTTCCATCAGCAGTGTTTTATTTCAGCCTTTGTGCTCATGCCGCACGGCAGTTACTTTTTGTTGTGCCACAAAAAGTAACCCAAAAGGGCACAAGGGGGAAAGTGGCTCAACGAAGCTTCGACGCATGATCCACTTTCCCCCTTGCCCCCCTCACGCACCACCAAGAACCGTGAAACGGAGCAGCATTGTCTCCGTACGGACAATGAATGCACCTGTTTTTCACTTCTTTGCATCTGCAATATCCACCAGTGCCATCGGCGTATGTATCACGACGTCTGCGCCGTTTTGCTCCAGTTCCTCCACCGAGCGGAAACCCCAGCTGACCCCGACGGCAAAAATACCTGCGCGGACAGCGGTTTTCATGTCGGTGCCGGTATCGCCAATGTACAGACACTCTGCCGGGGATACCCCGAACTGCGCCAGCAGTTCAAATACTCCGTCCGGTGCGGGCTTCAGCGGCACCCCGTCTCTGGCGCCCAGACACGCATCCACCGCATCGCCGAACAACGCATCTGCAATGGCGCAGGTGGTGGGGTGGGGCTTGTTGGACAATACCGCAACGCGGATGCCCCGAAGGCGCAGCGCCGCCAGCATTTCCGGCACTCCGTCGTAAGGTGCCGCCAGATACAGCGGGTCATCGTTGTAGCTGCGGACGTATTCCGGCAGGATCGCCGGGTGTGCGTCCATCGTCGTGCCATTGCGCTCCAGCAGCCGTTCCATCAGCTTGGCGGCGCCGTTGCCGACCATCTGTTTGTAGTCCTCATCGGGGAAAGGGGAGAACCCATGGCGGCGCAGTGTCTCATTTGCAAACCATGCAATCGAATGCAGACTGTTGACAATGGTGCCGTCCATATCAAAAATACAAAGCCGGATCATGATGATTCCTCCTCCGGAATGGAATGTCGATGATCCTATTATAAAGCAGAACGGCGCGCACGGCAAGACGGTTTGCGAAAATTCTGCGGACAAAGTGCGGCAAAATAATATTAAAAACAGGATTATTCCCGGAATCAGGAATAATCCTCCAGATACTGCTGCAACTCTGCTTCGGAATAGATGGGGATCCCCCTGCTCAACCGGAGCCGTTCCTCGGCCGGCAGGGTGCGCAGCGGGGTATCCAGCTGTGCCAGCACGGTGTGCCGGTCCTGCCCGAAAATGGCGGCGCGTCCCTCGGAAATCCCCAGATAATACATCGCTTCACCGCTTTCCGCCAGCGCGGAGGATACCTCCGGCGGTTCCCGCAGTGCCGGAACGACCCACCCACGGACGACTACGGCCACCAGCACCGCCACGGCGGCGGCAATCCCGATTTTTTTCAGCATATTTGTTTTCACTCCGCTTCCCTTGATTCTGATGAAAGTATGTACCGGGGGCAGTGGCCTTATACATCGAAAATTTACAAAAAATTCTTCCCAATTTCCGCAATAGGGCTTTTCTTTTTAGGGGGAACTGTGCTATAATACAATAAATAGGTTTGTTCCCGCGTTTCGGCGTATATTTTTCAAAGGAGGAATCCCATATGTCTAATCCTGTGGATCGGAACAGCTCCACGATACCGGCGCGTCATGCTCCGGTGCGCGGCGCGCTGTCCATTGCCCTGCGGGTGCTGCAAGTGTTCTGGAAAGCATTTTGGAGTATCCTGCTGATCATTCTGGTGACTGGTGTCATTTGCGGATTTGCTGTGCTCACGTACCTGTTCAGCATCCGGGATGTATCCATCAATGTAGACCTGAACTCCATTACCTTGAACCAGACCAGCTATGTTTATGAACAGAACATCGCCGGAGAATGGAATGAGGCGGCACAGTTCC
>JAFTRF010000188.1 GCA_017462405.1 Clostridia bacterium
CATCGAAAAACGTGCGCCCGATGGTGAATGCCAGCAGCGACAAACTGCCGATCAGCAAGCCCTCCAGCAAATCCGGTACCACAGGCCACCCGCAAACAGACTCTGGTCACGGGGTACGGGGCGCTGCGCCATAACGTCCCGTTCCGTTGGTTCCATACCCAAAGCCAGCGCCGGCAGGGAATCCGTCACCAGGTTCACCCACAGCAGCTGAATGGCCAGCAGCGGCGATGGCAGGCGAAGCAGAAACGCCGTCAGTACCGTCGTGATCTCTCCGATGTTGCTCGACAACAGAAAATGGACCGCCTTGCGGATGTTGGCATAAATGCCACGCCCCTGCTCCACCGCCGCCACGATCGTAGAAAAACAATCGTCGGTCAGTACCATGTCGGCCGCATTCTTGGCCACTTCGGTGCCGCTTTGCCCCATTGCACAGCCGATGTCGGCCGCACGCAAAGCCGGGGCATCGTTGACGCCATCTCCGGTCATGGCCACCACCTGCCCGCCGCGCTGCAATGCCTGCACGATGCGCATTTTATGTGCCGGCGTTACCCGCGCATAAACCGCACATCCGGCCGCCGCACGGGTCAGCGCCGCGTCATCCATTCTGTCCAGTTCGGCACCGGTCAACAATTGTTCGCCGTCCTGCCGGATGCCCAATGTATCTGCGATGGCCGCAGCGGTCAGCGCATGGTCTCCGGTAATCATCACCGGACGGATACCGGCGCTCCGGCATTGACGGACCGCTGTCCGGACCTCCGGACGCGGCGGATCCATCAGTCCCAGCAGCCCCACAAAGCACAAATCTTCTGCCCAGTGTGTTTCTGCCGGCAGCGTCATCACCATGCGCCGCGCCACCGCCAATACACGCAGCCCCTGTCCGGACAAATGCCGGATTTCCTGCTGCAGCTGTTGCCGGGTAAATGCATCCAGCGGGACGCTGTTTCCGCGGGCACTGCATCGTTCCAGCACGATTTCCGGAGCCCCCTTGACCACGATGCATCGGCCGTTTCCGTCCCGGTGTACCGTCACCATATATTTTTTCTCACCCGAAAAGGGGATTTCCCCCTCACGGGGATACATTTCCTTCAGTTCCTGCGGATAAAGCCCCTGCGCCGCCGCCGCGTGCAGGATGGCGGCTTCGGTCGGGTCGCTCTCTCCGTTGCTGCACAGCACGCCGCAGGTCAGGATGGTTCGCCCCTCCGCACTTTCCGGTACAACCGTCTGCCGTCCGTCGCTGAGTCGCGTCACCGTCATTTTGTTTTGTGTCAGCGTACCGGTTTTATCGGAGCAGATGACCGTGGCGCATCCCAGTGTTTCCACCGCAGGCAGCCGACGGACGATGGCTTTCTGCGCCGCGATCCGCCGTACCCCCAATGCCAGCACAATGGTCACTACCGCAGGCAGTCCCTCCGGGATGGCCGCCACAGCCAGGCTGACCGCAATCAGAAACATCTCCGTAACCGGTACCTGCTGCAGACACCCCAACAAAAAAATGACGGCGCAGATGCCCATCGCCGCAATGCCCAGCATCTTGCCGGTTTTCGCCAGACGAAGCTGCAGCGGGGTCTGCGGCGGCGCTTCCTGCGCCAACAGTGCCGCGATCCGCCCCATTTCAGTTTCCATGCCCACCGCCGTGATGACCGCCGTACCGTGACCGGAAGCGACGCTGGTACCTGCAAACACCATATTCTGCCGTTCCGACAGCGGCGCATCCCCGGACAACCGGCGGCGGCTGTCTTTTTCCACCGGAAAGGACTCCCCGGTCAGCGGCGCCTCATCCATCTGCAATCCGGCAGCGCCCAGCAATCGCCCGTCTGCCGGGACGCAATCCCCTTCTGACAGTTCCACGATGTCTCCTACGGTCACTTCCTCCGCCGGGAGCGGAATGGTCTGCCCGTTCCGGCGTACCCGGCACACCGGAGCTGACAGCTTCTGCAGTGCGGCGATGGCCTGTTCAGCACGGCCCTCCTGCACCGTTCCGATGATGGCATCGGTCACCACGATCAGCAGGATGATGACCGGGTCCGCAAAATCCCCCTCTCCCGTCAGCAAAGCGGTCAGAAAGGATACCGCCGCCGCCCCCAGCAGGATCAGCACCATAAAATCGGAAAACTGCGCAAAGAAACGCCGGATCGTCCCCCGCTTTGCTTCTTCCCTTAATTTGTTTGCGCCGTACTGCCTGCGCCGCGCTTCCGCCTGACGGTCGTCCAGCCCCGTCGCGGAAACGCCCAGCCTCTGCAGGACATCCGGCGCAGTCATCTGATGCCATTGCATGATGCATCCCATCCTTCCGTTGTCCAAAAGTATTGTACTCATGTGTATTCTGGCGGAGGGGACAAAATGCGCAGAAAAAAAGCATCTGCTTCCGGGATGGAAGCAGATGCGGAAAAATTCAGATCATACGCCTTTCATCAGCGCACGGTACATCCGGATGTATGCATTGGCGGAACGGTCCCACGTATTGTCGGAGGCCATCGCACGCTGCACCAGCGCATCCCATGCTTCCGTGTCTGCATAGGCGGCCAGCGTACGCTCCAGTGCGTCGTACAGGTCTTCCGCGTTGTAAGTATCAAACCGGAAGCCGTTGCCGGTGGTGTTGTCGGTGGAATCGAATACGGAGTCCTTCAGACCGCCGGTGGTCCGTACCAGCGGGATGGTGCCATAGCGCAGTGCGATCATCTGTGCCAAACCGCAGGGTTCGCTCTTGGAGGGCATCAGGAAGATGTCCGCACCGGAGTAAATCTTGCGGGACAGCTCCGGCACAAAGCCGATGTATGCGCAGAAACGACCCGGATACTTCTCCTGCATACCTCGGACGAACTCCTCGTACTCGTAGTTGCCGGTGCCCAGCACGGCCACCTGCACGTCGTAGTTCTTCATCAGACGGTCGGCAATGTGGCGCACCAGATCCAGACCCTTCTGTTCGGTGAGGCGGGTCACCATGCCGATCAGCGGTACATCAGCGCGCTGCTCCAGATTCAGACGTTCCTGCAGCTTGCGCTTGTTCTCCGCCTTGCATTCCTTGACGGTTTCAGCATTGTAGTTGACGTAGATCTGCTTATCCGTTGCCGGATTGTAGCCGTCGGTGTCAATACCGTTGAGAATGCCCTTGATTTTCCACGAACGGTCACGGATGATATCCTGCAGGCCGTATGCAAACCATGCATCCTGCAGTTCCTCGGCATAGGTCGGGCTGACGGTATTGACCATGTCGGCCGTTTCGATGCCACCCTTCATCAGGTTCAGACAGCCGTCGTATTCCACCAGCCCGCGGCCGGATTCCGGAATACCGAACACATCGCCCATGATTTCCATGCCGTATTTGCCCTGATACTGGATGTTGTGAATGGTATACAGGGTCTTGATGCCGGCATATTCGGCCTTGTCACGATAGAACAGGTTGTAGTAGATCGGCACCAGCGCCGCCTGCCAGTCGTTGGCCTGAATGATGTCCGGCTTGTAGCCGATGAGCGGCAGCATTTCCAGCACGGCGCGGGAGAAGAATGCGAAACGCTCTGCATCGTCGTAGTGGCCGTACAGCGTGGATCGCTTGAAATAATACTGATTGTCCAGCAGATAATAAATCACACCGTTGTAGCGGGCTTCAAAAATACCGCAATACTGACGGCGCCAGGATACCGGCACCGAAATGCTTCCCACAAAACGCATTTCTGCGCGGAGTTCCTCCGAAACGGACTGATACAGCGGCATCACCACACGGCAGCCCACTACGCGCTTGCGCAGTGCGGCCGGCAGCGAACCGGCCACATCGGCCAGACCGCCGGATGCTGCATAGGGCAGCGCCTCACTGGATACAAATAAAACTTTCATGAGCCTCACAAGATCCTTTCCGCAGGCGGTTTTACGGGCATTGTCTGCCTGCCGGACAATGCCTGCAGCAGTTCCGCTTATACGCGGCTGCCCTTGGAAATATATACGGGATAGGATTCAAAGCCCATCAGACGGCGGTCCGAATGGATTTCGACATCCTTGTCCAGAATCAGATAATCGATGTCGCAGTTTTCGCCAATGATGCTGGACTGCATGATGATGGAATTGCGGACACGGGCACCCTTCTTGATGGTCACACCACGGAACAGCACGCAGTTCTCCACTTCGCCCTCAATGACGCAGCCGTCGGCCACCAGCGAATTTTTTACCGATGCGCCCATACCGTAACGAGCGGGCATATCGTCCCGTACCTTGGTGTAAATGGGACGGTCCATCGGGAACAGCTGAGCGCGCACATCGGCATCCAGCAGGCTCTTGTTGAGCTGATAATAGGAATTCATGGACGTTACGATGCCTGCGTAGCCCTTGTGCTCAAAGCCGAAGATGCGGTAACGGGTCACACCGGCCTGCAGAATATCTGCCTCGAAATCCTTCAGGTTGTGGCTGACCGCGTCGTTGATCAGCTGGATCAGGAACTCGCGGCGCACGACGTACATACTGGTGTCGAAGGTATGCACTCCGGTATCACGGCTGTGCAGCAGCACCTCGCGCACGCGGCCGTCCATATCCACAGACAGCGTGGTGGTGCCGTCCATATTGTCCGGCAGCTCGCCGCGCTTATAAACGACGGTGATGTCTGCGCCCTTTGCAACATGGGCACGGACGACCTCCTGAATGTCCATGTTGGCTACGACATCGCAGTCCGCCATGAACACAAACTCTTCCTTGCTGCTTTCCAGGAATTCACGAATACCGGACAGTGCACCGATGCGGTTCTGATACAGCACGTTGCCGCTGCCGTACGGCGGCAGGAATACCAATCCGGAGTGCTTGCGGGACATATTCCATGCCTTGCCGGAGCCCACATGATCCATCAGCGAGCGGTAGTTGCTCTTGGTCACCACGCCCACGCGGGTGATGCCGGAATTGGCCATGTTGGACAGCGGGAAGTCAATCAGACGATAGCGGCCGCCCACCGGCACGGAACCCATCGTACGCATTTCGGTCAGTTCACGGATTGTCTGGTCTTTCATATTGGAGAACAGAATCCCCAGCACGTTGTTTCCTCTCATGACTTATTCCACTCCCATCCGGTCTTCGTCAATCATTTCTTTGGCCTTTACTACGGCGCCTGCGCCCAGCTTTACCTTGGCACCGACCACGGCGATGTCCCACTCACTCGTGGGCGTCTCTTCGGGACGGCTGCCCACAACAGCATTCTTGCCGACCACGACATCCTCCGCGATGATGGAATAGCGCACGTTTGCACCCTCCTCAATGACGGCACCGGGCATGATCACGGAATACTCGACCTTGGCGCCGGGCTTCACCGTGACGTTGCCGAACATCACGCAGTTGTCCACGTCACCGTAAATGTTGCAGCCCTCCGAAATCAGGGAGTGCTGTACGCTGGCTCCTGCAGCGATGTAGTGCGGCGGCATTTCCATGCTGCGGGTATAAATCTTCCAGCTGGGGTCGGACAGATCCAGCTGCATTTTGGGATTCATCATGTCCATATTGGCATCCCAAAGCGAACCGATGGTGCCGACGTCCTTCCAGTAGCCCTCAAAGGGATAAGCAAACATCCGCTCCCCTGCATTGAGCATATTGGGCAGCACATTCTTGCCGAAGTCGTTGGAGGAATTGGGGTCCAGCTCATCCTCTTCCAGATACTGCCGGAGTTTGGACCACGTGAATACATAAATACCCATGGATGCCTTGTTGCTCTTGGGCACCTTCGGCTTCTCGTCGAATTCATAAATGCTGTAATCCGGGTTGGTGTTCAGGATACCGAAGCGGGAAGCCTCCTCCATCGGAACCTCCATGAAAGCAATGGTGCAGTCCGCCTTGTTTTCCTTGTGGAAAGCGACCATCTTGGAGTAGTCCATCTTGTAGATGTGGTCACCACCCAGCACGACCACATAATCCGGATTGTAACGCTCGATAAAGTTGATATTCTGATAAATGGCATTGGCCGTACCCTTGTACCAATCCATTACCTTGCTGCTGCGCTGATAGGGCTGCAGGATGTGTACACCGCCGCGGCTGGTATCCAGATCCCACGGGCGGCCGCTGCCGATGTAGTCGTTCAGCTCCAGCGGCTGATACATGGTCAACACACCTACCGTCTCGATGCCCGAATTAGTGCAGTTGGACAGCGGAAAATCAATGATGCGGTATTTGCCGCCGTAGGGAACGGCGGGCTTGGCCAGATTCTTGGTCAGCACGCCCAGACGGCTGCCCTGACCGCCTGCCAGAAGCATGGCGATGACCTCTTGTTTCGGATACATAGCGATTCCTCCCTTAAAATATGTCGATCCCATATAGCTGTGCTTACAGGGTATATTCCTATTCTATTTTAGCAAATTTCTGCGGAAGATGCAACACCTTTATACACATTTGTGTAGAATGACGTTTTTGTTCCGGGAACGTTTGTATTTTGTGCACAATTTTTACCGTTTTAATGTTCATAACTGCCAAAAAAGCGACGAAGTTTTGTGCTTTTTCCCCGAACTTCGGTGGTCTTCCGCTTGATGATACATCAAACGGAAGAAAAAAATGACCGAAAATTGACGAGATGAACTGCACAATGCTTCGTCGCTTTGCTACAAGATTCGCTGTTAAATTTTGGGAGCGCTTATTTCCCGGCCCGGCAGCCACATTTTGTGGCAATCACACATCGTCGGTAAATACCTGCTCGCTCTCGGTCCGGCGGACCAGACGGCCATTGACAAAAACATATTCCGGTTCTTCATCGGCATTCTCCAGCGGCTTGTAGAAGTCGCCTTCGCGGGGGCCGTTGTTGTTTTCCTCTTCCCCGTTTTCGTACTGGGGTTTGATCATATATTCCACCAGCAGCGGATAGGCAAAGAAGTTGATCATAAACGAGGTCACAGCCGGGAAGCCCAGAATCAGGCCCAGCAGACCCATGCCGATGGTTTCACCGGTGCTGTCCAGCAGATAGCCCAGAATACCGATCCAGATCAGACCGGAGGCCACGGCCAGCCAGAAATTCCGCATGAAGCCCAGAATTGCAAAGGAGAAACCGTTGATCAGGATGTTCTTGTACGGCAGGTCGAACGTCACGATCATCGTGGGGATGTAAAACTGTGCAAACACAAACGCTACCAGCACGATGACGATCAGCGCACAGGGCACAAAGTACAGCCAGTTGGTATGGCTCTTGTCCACATAAAAGATGATAGCATAAGTACAGCAGAACGTAACCAGAAACGTAAGCAAGCCATGGATGGCATTCTGTTTCCAGTTCTTCTTCATGTTCTTCACAAAGTCGTACCAGATGAATGCATGCTCGTCACGAGCCATATTGCGGGTCACATAGGTCAGACCGCCGATCGGGATGGCCAGCATGGACAGGGGCAGCAGCGACAGGAAATTCATGATGATGGCCGATTTCATGCCGATGTCCTGCAAAGTGAAATTGATGATGGCCATTACTGCAACCGCCGGCACACAAAACAGCAGGAACACGGCATTGACCATCACCAGACGGCCCAGATGCGCCCACAACGACTCAAAAAACTGCAGGATCCATCGTTTCTGCGGTCCTTCTTCCTTGCTGACACCTGCACCGGGTTTGCTGTAGTCCGGTTTGAATAAGCTCATACGAACATCTCCTTTTTGGATTCTTTTTTATTCCTTTTCTTTTCGGGGGGACAGCGTACTGTATCGCTTGTGGCTGGAATATGCCCGCAACACCTGCAGATTGATCGAGGCACCAACGCGCTTGCTGTATTCACAGGCCACTTTCCAGAAGCCCTGACGGCTGAGACGGCCGCCGCTCCAGTTCAGAAACAGTGCCTCTTCTCCGCCCTCCCGGCGATCCATCGCCGGACGAAGCTTCAGATAACGCTCCAGCGCATTCCACGTTTTCTCCGGCAGCGCCAGCGGTTCCGAATGCTCCGGAACGCGCAGCTGATGGTTTTTGGTATCCACGTCCTGCACATTCAGCCGGAGCAGTTCCTGCACCAGCAGATCACTTCCGGCCAACAGATGCAGCATCGCCAGATCACGGCAGCCACGCGGAGTAGTCGGCACTTCCTCCAGCATCTGCTCGACCCGCCCGGCTTCTTCTTCCGTCGTGATACGGCAGCGCTCCACAGGCATATTCCGCATCCCGCGGGAGGGGTCATTCTGCATTTTACCCTGTTCTGCCATGACCTTACAGAAACAGCGGAGCGCCGTCATGCTCCGG
>JAFTRF010000189.1 GCA_017462405.1 Clostridia bacterium
ATGCTGTTGGCGGCACTTGCGATTCCGGCGGCATTGATTTTCTTTTTGCTGTAATAAAAACACGCCCTCCGGTTTGTCCGGAGGGCGTCAGACTGTCGAGAAACTGTCTTATGCGATATACCGATGGTCAAGATGCACAAATGAAGATTTTTCTGCTACCGTTTTCCTGCCCTCTCCGCCTTGCTGCGCTCGGCACCTCTCCCGGAGGGAGAGGCCTTGGCAATACTATATTTTTTTATTACCTCTGGGTGATGTCAGCGAAACTGTGAACCTGCCAAGGGCTCTACCTCCGGGAGAGCTGTCGAGCAAAGCGAGACTGAGAGGGCTCTTTAGGCACCGCAAAATACGGTGCCTCCGTGGTGTTGATTTATCTGCCGCGCTTGCGGGTGTTGTGGTGCTTGTTGTCGCTGCGCTTGTTCTTGTGGAAACCGCCTTCCGAGGGGGAGCGATCCGACTTCGGGTAGGTGTTCTTCGGCTTCTTGTCGCCGCCGTGGTCACCGCCGGGGCGATGGCCGCCGCGTGCGGGGAAACGAGGCTCCACCGGGGTGTTCGGCGGGCGGTCAGCCGGCTCAAAGTCCACCATACCGCTGGCCACGTCGGCCTTGACCACACGGATCTCCATGCTGTCACCCACGGTCAGCGGCTCCTTGCCGCCGCCGGAGTAACTCAGCAGACCGTCGAAGCAGAAATTGCGCGGGAACATCAGCGCCGACACAAAGCCCTCGGCGGTGTTGTCCAGCTGAACGTAAATGCCCCATTCGGTAACGCCGTTGACGGTGCCATGGTAGCACTCGCCCACGTGTGCGCGCAGGTATTCCGCCGCATAGCGGTCCTCGGTGTCACGCTCGGCCGTCATGGCGCGTACTTCCGTATCGGAAGACAGCGCGGCGGCCTCGTCAGCAAATTCATAGTATTCCCGGCGGATGTCCGCGGGAGTCATGCCGTCCACATACGCCGACAGGATCCGGTGAATGGACGTATCGGAGTAGCGGCGGATGGGCGACGTAAAGTGGCTGTAATCCTCCAGCGCCAGACCGTAGTGACCGATGGGCGACGTATCGTACCGGGCCTTGGCCATCGTACGGAGCATCTGGAAGGAGATGATGCGGCTGTATTTGGTTTCGCGGGCCTTGTCCAGCAACTCGGACAGATCCTGCTGGCGCACACCGGGTTCCAGCTTGCGGGCATCGAAGCCCAGCCGGACTGCCAGTTCCTGCAGGTTGGCCAGACGCTCGGCAGAAGGCTCCTCATGCACACGGTAAATGAAGGGCAGCTTCTTGGCCTTGCCCAGCTTGGCGGCGGCCTGGTTGGCAGTGACCATCATCTGTTCAATGAGCTGCTCGGCTTCGCCGGTCGTCCGGGGCATCATGTCGATGCAGACACCGTTTTCGTCCATAATAAACTTGGACTCCACGCTGTCCAGTTCCATGTAACCACGTTCGTGGGCGGCATGGCGCATCACGGAAGCCAGCTTCTTGGCTTCGGTCAGCGCATCCATGACGGGGGCATATTTTGCAAGAATTTCCTCCGATGCGGTACCGGCGAAAATTTCGTTGACCTCGGCATACACACCCCGCACCTTGGAGTGGATCACGGTTTTGCGGAATTCATAGTCCACGATATTGCCGTTGTGGTCCAGTTCCATCAGCGCAGAGAAAGCCAGCTTGTCGGTACCGGCATTCAGCGAGCAGACACCGTTGGAAATGGCTTCCGGCAGCATGGGCACCACGCGGTCGGCAAAATACACCGAGGTACCGCGCTTGCGGGCCTCCATGTCGATGACGCTGCCGTGGCGGACGTAATGCGACACGTCCGCGATGTGGACACCCAGATGCCAGCCGTTCTCCGTCGCACGGAGCGAGATGGCGTCGTCGAGGTCCTTGGCTTCGGCGCTGTCAATGGTGAAAATCATTTCATCCCGCAGGTCCAGCCGACGTGCCAGTTCTTCCGCCGGAATTCCGCCCTCTTCCAGCGCAGCGGCGGCATCCAGCACCTCCTGCGGGAATACGGTGGGAATGTTGTGGCCGTCCAGTACGGCGTCGGCACAGATGCGGGCGCTGTCGGCGCTGCCGTACATCTGCAGGACTTCAGCGTACAGACTGCCGAACTTGTCCCGCTGGACGGAAACGCGCACCTTCTCCCCCATCGGCACTTCACCACCGCTCTGCAGCGGGATGGTGTAGCGCAGAGGTGCGTCACACACGAAGCCGGTCACACCGTCTTTGCCGACGGCATGACGGCCGGTAAAGCAATGCGTACCGGGGCGGATGATGGCGCGGATGGCACCGGAGGGACCCTTTGCCCCCTCCTCACGGTCACAAACAAATACAAAGTCACCCAGCATCGCGCCATTGAGCCGTTCCTCCGGGATAAACAGGTCCGGGGAGCCGTCCTTGGGGCGGGCGAAGCAGAAATGCTCCGACTGGGACACGATGGTGGCGGCGGTCAGCCGTCCTTTTTCGGGCGTCAGCAGGTTGCCCATGGGGGTGATCCAGAGCAGGCCCTCCTGCTCCATTTCGCGGGCGAGGTCATTGACCTGCGCCAGATCGTCCAGCCCGGAGGCTGCCAGTGCATCGGCGGCGGACATGGACTTTTTCGAGGCGGCCAGCGCCGCCAGCAGTTTTTCAGCGTTGATTCGATTCATTCCGATTCCTTTCGAGCGAGCTTCGTCACTTCATCTTTCAGGCTTTCCAGCAGGACCGGGTCCCCGGTCAGCAAGCCGGAAATCGCCACATAAAACGCCGCCGGGTCGCTCATAAAGCGGCGGCGCACCCTCTCTGCCTGCGAAATATCCGGCACACGCAGTTCCACACTCATCATATCCGTGTCACCGTCCGGGATACGGCACTTGACCAGATAGCCGCCTTTCAGCGGATGGAATGTCACTTTGTTCTCCGACTCCCGTTTCATGCGGGTCAGCAGCTGCAGCGCGGACTGCACCGACTTCTGCCGCACCGAGGCGGGCAGGTTGCGGGACAGCGATTCCGCCACCACGCGCCCTTGCTCCGACAGCGTATACAATTGCGTGCCGCCATCTTCCAGAAGCAGCAGACTGCCGTTTTTCTGCAGGCCGTCCAGCGCATCGGCTGCCTCAAAGTAGTTGGCCATGCCGCTGCTTTGAATTACCGACAAGATGGTGTCCGGACTCAGCGGCATATCCACCTGACACAGCAGGTAGCACAGCAGCAGCCGGATGTCATTGGGATCCCGGAGACCGCCCGGCTCTACGCCTTCGGAGAAAGTATCAGGTTTCATGGATATCATCCTTTCGAGGGGTTTTTTGTCATTCGTCATTACAACAAGGATATTCTATCATACTTTCCCGCAAAATAAAAGGATTTTTTTCGGAATTTTTTCGAAAAAACACTTGACTTTTTGAAATTGCTGGCATATAATATAGAGGCACTAAGCGATGCGGCTTTAGCTCATTTGGTAGAGCGCCACCTTGCCAAGGTGGAGGTAGCGAGTTCGACCCTCGTAAGCCGCTCCAGATGAACCGACCTGAAACGTCAGGTCGGTTTTCTTTTTGTCTTAAATGTTCACAATTTGTTCATACAATAAACCACGGAATGTGGTATCTTATAGTATGCGATTGATACGCATTTTTTCAACGGCACAGACGGAGAGGACGGATACGTAGCCTTTCAGAGAACCGGCGGACGGTGCAAGCCGGCAGGCACGTATTGCGGTCTATGGCTCCTGAGCCGGGCAGGCCGAGCGCATCGGCAGGTAGGCCGCCCCGTGACTGCACGTTACAGCAGCGGATCCATACGGATCCATAAGCGGCCGCTTCCGGCGGCAATTTGAGTGGTACCGCGGGTATGTCTGTTCCCGTCTCAAAGCGGCTTGCTTTGGGGCGTTTTTTTATTTTTTGAACTTGTACAGGAGGAATCTCTATGAACAACCATCACATCGAAACCGTATGCGTGCAGGGTGGCTACACCCCCGGAAACGGCGAACCCCGCCAGATCCCGATCATCCAGAGCACGACGTTCAAATACGACACCAGCGAGGACATGGGCAAGCTGTTTGACCTGGAGGCATCCGGCTATTTCTACTCCCGCCTGCAGAACCCCACCTGCGACACCGGCGCCGCCAAGATCTGCGCACTGGAAGGCGGCACCGCCGCCATGCTGACCTCCTCCGGTCAGGCTGCCAACTTCTTTGCGGTGTTCAACATTGCATCCTGCGGCGATCATGTGGTTGCCAGCTCCACCATTTACGGCGGCACCTTCAACCTGTTCTCCGTTACCATGAAGAAAATGGGCGTGGACTTTACCTTCGTGCGCCCCGACTGCACCGACGAAGAATTGGATGCCGCATTCCGCCCCAACACCAAGGCCGTGTTCGGTGAGACCATCGCCAATCCGGCACTGACCATTCTGGACATCGAGCGTTTTGCCGATGCCGCTCATCGCCACGGTGTGCCGCTGATCATCGACAACACCTTCGCCACCCCCGTCAACTGCCGCCCCTTTGAGTTCGGCGCAGACATCGTTACCCACTCCACCACCAAGTACATGGACGGCCACGGTGCCGCCGTGGGCGGTGCCATCGTGGATTCCGGCAAGTTCGACTGGACGGCCCACGCTGAAAAATACCCCGGTCTGTGCACCCCGGACGACAGCTACCACGGTGTGACCTACACCGAGCGGTTCGGTCTGGG
>JAFTRF010000190.1 GCA_017462405.1 Clostridia bacterium
TCTGAGATTCCAGATCGGGGGCGGCTTCGTCTGCGAACGCATAAATTCTGATATTCTTCACGGCAGAGCACCTCCTGTTGTATTCTTATTTGTCTTCTGATTCTATTATAAATCCATCAATTAGCAAAATCAAGCAAATATTCGGAATAAAAGAAAAATATATTGTAAAAAATACCGTCCCTGTACCCCAATCGGGTCCAACGGACGGTATCGTTTGTATATATGGTTATTTTTGCATAGCTGCCTGAATCATATCATCCAGCCGGTCGCGCAGTGCCGTCATGGTTGCGGTGTCGTCTACGCAATTTTTGAATGTGATGGTACCCATGATGGATTCCATCTCCCGTACGACTGCGTCCTTGCCATAATACTGTTCGCACAGCTGCAGCACGCGGATGTCCTCCAATCCCTGCCGGAACGCATCGATCCGGACGCTTTCCAGCGGCTGTCCCTTTGCACCGGGATACACGCTGACCGCATCACCGCCGCCAGCCCAATAACCGGCGTTGCCGTTGAGGAACGGATTGACCATATCGTCGGAATAGCGGTTATTGTAGAAATTGTAGCCCCAGTGCAGGAAACCCTTGATGCCGTATTTGTACATCTGCAGACCAATGCAGCGGGTACGCGCCGAATGCATGGCCATAAAGCGGTTGCTGTACCCCGCCCACGGCACACAGCAGTAATATACCCAGCGCTCGGCAATGTCTTCCGGCATAAAATCTTCAATGAAATTGCTGACCGCCACCGGAATTTCACACAAGCCCTCGCGGTAAAATTCCACATGGCTCATTGCATCCAGAATCTTCCAGCCGCGCAGAATGTCCTGAATGTTTTCCTTGTTCCGCCGGTACTGCGGCAGATGCTTCTCCTCCGGCTCATCGGACAGATGGAAATAAATCTCGTCGTGATAGCCCCGTTCCGTCAGATGCGCTGTAAATGCCGTCAGAAATGCCCGCAGGAACGCCACGTATTCTTCTCCGTCGGCCTGCGTCTCCCAGCCGAACAGACGGGTCATCACGCCGTCCACCTCGGCCATGATCTTCGGCGCATGTTCTGCACCCCACTGGGTGAACAGATGCGCAATTTCAAAATATCGGATGCCGCATTCCCGTGCCATGTGCATCCATGCGTCCACCATGGTGAAATCGAAGGTATACTGCCCGTTGGTGCGACGGACGCCCACCAGCTGGGTAGTGGTGCGTTCCCCGCCGACCGCCGTATCCAGCGGCGGCGTAAATACCGGCACCAGCAGCATATTGATGCCGTTTTCAACTGCCGTCTTGATAAAGCGGCGGCAGATCTCCATATGTTCCGGACCAAACGGTGCCGCATTGTAATAATCCGCCAGACAATCGGCATAAAACCACTGCGTCACGATGGTCTCCTGCTCCGGCAGTTTGGCATCGATGACTTCCACCGTCAGCGTCTGTTCACCGGCAATCATGCCGTTTTTGCGGCGCAGACGAATGGTCAGCTCCGACACCCCCGCCGGTACGTCGCCCCGGATATCGATGCGGATGGACCGCATCAGCTGATAAATCAGCATCACAGCGCCGTGATGCTCCAGCGGCTGCAATACGTCCGGATACAGACCGGGCGTTGCCCGCAGCAGACCGGGGTCCTTCTCCATGGCCGTTTTCGGAGTCGCCGGGACTGGAATATAATTCGGTACGCTTTCCACCGTCCGCACGGTCACATACGGTGCCAGCGGCCCGTCGGCCTCGACCCAAATCATCCGGGTATGCTCCGCCCGCTCCTCCGGTTCGTATATCAGCAATTGTGCAGAACCCACACCGTTTTTGTACATACGGATGCGATTGATCTCCTTAAAATCCGCAGGAGTCTGGTCAATAAAGCATTTCTCCAGTGCAGAAACCAGTTTCAATTCCAGCATGACTGATTCTCCTTCGCCTGCCTCAGCAGTAATTTCTGTTTTAATCATATCATATTGCCTCACAAGAGTCAAGAAAAAGGTACTTACCGTTATATTTTTTTACCCATTCCGCAAAAAAAGCACGCACCGCCGGACGATTTCATTCCAGCGGTGCGTTATTGGTGTTGTTGATCTGTACCCCGACGGACCAGATGAACCGATCTGTTCAGATCTCGTTTTCCAGCATGG
This sequence comes from Clostridia bacterium, assembly GCA_017462405.1. GTDB lineage: Bacteria > Bacillota > Clostridia > Oscillospirales > Acutalibacteraceae > RGIG4076. Next base: position 2,126 of record JAFTRF010000190.1, read on the forward strand.
TCAGCAGATCATAGAGTGCATCCTCGGACAATACCCCGCGCTTCAACCCGGCGGGCAATTCGCCCCGCTCATCCGCTTCGTAATCTTGCAACCACAGACCGCTGTCCATATAATCCGCCAGAATGCGGCATCGCTCCAGTATTTCCGGGGTATGCATGGTGCTGTTTTTCACCGCCTGCTGTACGGCGTCCATGTGCGCTTCCATCTGTCGGACGCGTTCGGTTATGTTTTCAGTCGTATACTCCATTTTTATCCCTCCGTTATGGGGTCCAGTGCGATCTGTGTCGTAATCGCCTGCGATGCAGATGCATACACACTGTATGCCAGCTGTGCGCCATCCGGCGAAACGGATACAAACACCGGGCAATGGGCTTCTTCGGTGTGCTGTGTCCGGAGCAATTCCCCGGTTTGTGCATCGTACAGTCCAAAATATACGTCTCCGGTTTTCTTCTTATATGCTTTCAGCAATTCTTTGGCATCATCCTGCGTATATTCCCGGTCCGGGTCGTACCATTCCCGTTCTTCGTAGCGATACAGCAGGACATATGCACCGGACTTCTGCGCATAAATCTTCTGTTTTCCCTTGCCGGGGATATGCACCTGCCGGGAATCCCCGTCTGCCGGGCTGACCCGTTTTCCGATGTTTGCACAGCAATGCGGCCGGTCATCCGCGCCCCATACGATGCCGCCTTCAATTTGTTTCAGGTCTGCCGCGCCGTCTTCGCAAAACCGTCCGGTGTCCTCATCCCATCGCCAATACACACCCACCTCGCGGCGGATATATACGGCATTGCCAAGCGGTACCATGTGCCGGGTAAGCAGTTGTGCGCCTCCACCCTGCTCCAACAATATCAGACATATTCCGTCACCCCGGAAGACCTGCTCGGTGAGTGTCCCCGATGCCGGATCAAAAATCTGCACCGGAATGTCCCACAGTTCCTTGCGGAACCGCTGTTCACCGATGATAAACACGCGGTTTTTTGCATCAATATACAGTTGGTACGGTGTGATGCCGCGCTTGAGCGGGCAGATTTCGGCTTTTCCGGTAGACAGATGATATCTCAGCAATTCTTTTTTCTTGGTGATCGCCACGCAGTAAGCACCATCCAAGGACACGGCGACCAACGAATCGCATTTGACTTCGCGCAGTTCTTCCGGGACTTCTTCTTTATCACCGGTACGGAAACACAAGGTATGGTCCCGTTTCTGGCAAAGCACCTGTTCCGTTCCGGGTATGAATAGTAATTGGCGAATGCCTTTGTATTTCTGCATCCAAAGGCTACCTCCTCTTATTTTTTACCCCTGTGCGTCAATTTTCTCTTTCAGTTCCGTCAGATAGATCCAACGCTCGGTTTTGGCATCCAATGCCGCTTCCAGCTCGGCTTGTTCTGCCTGCAATTCCTGCAGCCGTACATAATCACTGCCGCACTGACTTTGTGCCTGTTGGTTGTCTTCGATCTGTGCTTCCAATGCTGCAATGTCTTCGTCGATGGTTTCAAATTCCTTTGCTTCTTTGTAGGTAAACTTCAGCTTCTTTTCTCTTGGACGCTCCTGCTGGACCTTGGGTTTATCGGCCTTAAGCGGGACTTCTTCTTTTTTGCGTGCTGTCGCCCAATCGCTCCAGTTGCCGGTATAATGCAGTACCCGACCATCGCCGCACACTTCAAAAATATGCTCCGACAGCTTGTCAAGGAAAAACCGGTCGTGGGATACCGTAATGATCGGTCCGCTGAAGCCTTGCAGGTAATCTTCCAGAATGGACAGCGTCATCACGTCGAGATCGTTGGTCGGCTCGTCCAGTAGCAGCACGTTCGGGGCTTCCATCAGCACCGACAGCAGGTACAGCCGCCGGCGCTCACCGCCGGACAGCTTGCCGATGGGCACACTTTGCAGTTCCGACGGGAACATAAACCGTTCCATCATCTGTTTGGCCGAGAACGTACCTTCCGATGTCCGTACTTCGCGGGCAATTTCATGAATGAAGTCAAACACCCGCTGGCGCAGGTCCAGTTCACGTCCCTCCTGCGAAAAGTGACCAATTTTCACCGTCGTACCCATATCCACTTGTCCGCTGTCCGGATGCAAAGTCCCGGCGATCATGTGCAGCAGCGTAGATTTTCCGGCTCCATTGCGACCCACAATGCCGATGCGGTCCTCCCGGAGCAGATTGTATGAAAAGTCCCGGATGACCGTATGATGTCCAAAGGATTTGCTTACATTACGCAGTTCAATGATTTTCTTGCCCAAGCGGCTGGTAGCCGCCGCCATTTGCAAGGTATCGTCCGTTTCGGGTGCCTCCTGATTTTTCAGGTCCTCGTACCGCTGGATGCGTTCCTTGGATTTGGTCGTGCGGGCACGGCATCCGCGCATGATCCACTCCCGCTCAACCCGCAGAATGGCTTGCCGCTTGCGTTCGCTGGCTTCGGCCATTTCTGCACGCTGCTCTTTCAGTTCCAGATAGCGGGAATAGTTGGCTTCGTAATGATACAGTTTGCCACGGGACAGCTCCGTGATATGATTCACGACGCGTTCCAGAAAATACCGGTCGTGCGTGACCATGACCAGACCGCCGGTAAATTTCCGCAGCCGTTCCTCCAGCCACACCACCATGTCACTGTCCAGATGGTTGGTCGGCTCGTCCAACACCAGAATATCCGCCGGATGCACCAACGCCGCGACCAGTGCCACCCGTTTCCGCTGACCGCCGGAAAGCGTACCGATTTTCTGATTGAAATCGGTCAACCCCAGCCGGGTCAGCATGGATTTGGCTTCGTATTCATTCAGCGACCGGAACTCCGGTGAAAAATGCAGAAAAACCTGTTCCAGTATCGTGGCATTGTCATCCATCACGGGATTTTGGGGCAGATAGCTGATCTGCACATTGGGGTCCCGGATCACACGACCGCCGTCCGGTTCTGCCACACCGGCCAATACCTTCAGAAA
>JAFTRF010000191.1 GCA_017462405.1 Clostridia bacterium
ATCCCCATCAATACCACCAACATCCTGTTTATTTGCGGCGGTGCATTAGACGGGCTGGAAAAGGTGGTATCCCGCCGCACCAAGCAGTCCGGTCTGGGCTTCGGGGCAGAGGTGTACAGCAAGAAAGAACTGGATTCCATTGCATGGATGAAGGATGTCACCCCCCACGACCTGGTAAAATTCGGTCTGATTCCGGAACTGGTGGGCCGTTTGCCGGTCATCACCGCGCTGAACGGTCTGGACGAGGAAGCGTTGGTGAGCATTCTGTGCGAACCCAAAAATGCCATTTTCAAGCAGTATCACAAGCTGTTTGAACTCGATGGTGTGGAACTGGAATTCACACCGGAAGCCCTGCGCGCCGTAGCCCAGCGGGCACTGGAGCGGCGTACCGGAGCGCGCGGTCTGCGCTCCATCATGGAGGAGACGCTGATGCCGCTGATGTATTCCGTTCCCTCCGACCCCACGATCGTCCGTGTGACGATCACCGAAGCCTGTGTGACCGACGGTGCGGAAGCACAGCTGACCCGTGATCCGGAGCGTCAGCTGCCCGCAGAGAACAACGGCGCGAAGAAACGCAGCCGCAAGACCTCGGCTACCTGATGAAACGAACAATGTGAAAGATGCGGGTAGTCTGCGCGGGAAACTGCGCGGATTACTCGCTTTGCAGTATCATACGGAAAGGTTACTTTATGACGATGGAAGAAAACAAAGAATTCAAAAGCCTGCCGATGATTCCCCTGCGGGGGCTGGTGGCCTTCCCGGGCAATGTATTTCATTTCGAAGCAGGCAGACGAAAAACCATCATTGCCTTGAATCAGGCGATGGAAAAAGCGTCGCCCATCTTCCTGCTTGCCCAGTGCAGCATGGAGGAGGATGACCCCTCTTTTGAACATAACAGCTTTTATAAAATCGGTGTCATCGCCCATGTGGTGCAGATGGTGCGCGTCAGCAAGGACATCATCCGTGTGGTGACCGATTGCAAGGCCCGCGCCCGCGTGACCGGTGTGCTGCAGGAGGAGCCTTGCTTCCGGGTGGATGTGGTGACGGAACCGTGCTATGTGGAAGAATATGACCAGCAGTGCAAAGCAATGATGCGGCTGGCCATCAGCTGCTTTGACCGTTTCCACATGGAAGCAGCACTGTCGGAAGCGGAGGGCTACCAGAAGGTGCGCCGTACCGGCGATCCCAACCGGCTGGCGGATTATATGGCACAGAATCTGCCGATGGAGCCGGAAATGGCACAGGAAGTGCTGGAAGAATCGTGCGCTGAGCGCCGTCTGCAGATGCTGATTGCATTTATGGAAAGCGAAATTGAGTTGATCCGGACCGAAAACGAGATTCAGGATCGGGTCAAGAAGCAGATGGATAAAAACCAGCGGGAGTATTACCTGCGGGAGCAGATCAAGGTCATTTCCGAAGAACTGGGCGACGGCGATTCCCCGGCGGCCGAGGCGGAAGAATACCGCAAGCGCATCGAAATGCTGCAGCTCAGTGACGAGAACGCCGAAAAGCTGCTGAAGGAGTGCGCCAAACTCAGCCGGATGCCGTTTGGCTCGCACGAAGCGACCGTGGTGCGGACGTATATGGACGCCTGCATCGCGCTGCCGTGGAATGTGACGACCACCGATCGGGTGGATGTGGCAGCGGCGGAAAAGATTCTGGACCGGGACCACTACGGCCTGAAAAAAGTCAAAGAACGCATTCTGGAACTGCTGGCGGTGCGTCAGCTGCAGCCGGACATCCGCGGACAGATCCTCTGTCTGGTTGGCCCGCCCGGTGTCGGCAAAACCTCCATTGCACGGTCGGTGGCACAGGCCATGAACCGCAGATATGTCCGGGTGTCGCTGGGCGGTGTCCACGACGAAGCGGAGATCCGCGGTCACCGCAAGACCTACATCGGCGCGATGCCCGGCCGTATCATGGCGGCGGTGAAGCAGGCGGGCAGCATGAATCCGCTGATCCTGCTGGACGAAATCGACAAGCTGGGCGGCGATTTCCGCGGCGACCCGGCTTCGGCGCTGCTGGAGGTACTGGACCCGGAGCAGAATGTCTCTTTCCACGACCACTACATTGACCTGCCCTTTGACCTGAGCCGTGCGCTGTTCATCACGACAGCCAATGATGAGGGTGCCATCCCCGGACCGCTGCGCGACCGTATGGAGGTCATCCGTATCCCCGGCTATACGCTGGAGGAAAAGGTGCATATTGCGCTGGAGCATCTCTATCCCAATCAGCTGAAAAAGAACGGGCTGGACCGTCGCCGCGTGAAGCTGTCAGAGGAGGCACTCCGTGGTTTGATCGACGGCTATACCCGTGAGGCCGGTGTGCGTAATCTGGAACGGATGCTGGGCTCTCTGTGCCGTAAGGCCGCCCGCAAAATCGTGTCCGGCGAGGTCAAAACGGTGAAGATCATCCCCGAAGAACTGGAACCGATGTTAGGCCCGGCCACGTTTACACCAGATGATCTGGCAACGGCCGATCAGGTGGGCGTGTGCAACGGTCTGGCATGGACCGCCGTCGGCGGCGAAATGCTGCAGGTGGAAGTAGCCCTGATGGAAGGTACCGGCAAGCTGGAACTGACCGGTTCGCTCGGTGACGTGATGAAGGAATCTGCCCGCATTGCCATCAGCTGTGTACGGACGCTCGCACCGAAGCTGTCCATCGACGGTGAATTTTACAAAAAGCAGGACATCCACATTCATGTGCCGGAAGGCGCAGTGCCGAAGGATGGTCCTTCCGCCGGTGTGACGCTGACGACGGCACTGGTGTCGGCACTGACGGACAATCCGGTGCGCGGTGACGTCGCCATGACCGGTGAAGTGACGCTGCGTGGCCGGGTGCTGCCTATTGGCGGCCTGCGTGAAAAAGCGATGGCGGCTTACACCCACAAAATGAAAACGGTGCTGATCCCGAAGGGGAATGCGCCTCATGTTGCAGAAGTGGACGAAGCCGTGAAGGCTGGGCTGGAGTTTGTGCCGGTGGAATCCATCCTGCAGGTACTGCAGACGGCGCTGGTCAATCCCATCGGTGTGCCGCAGGATGAGGGAAAGTGAGTACGGATGATGAAAATTTCCAATGCATTTTTTGAAGCTGCGGCCGGTCTGTCGAAGCAGCTGCTGCCTTCGGAATATCCGGAGGTCGCATTTTCCGGCAAATCCAACGTGGGCAAATCGTCGCTCATCAACAAGCTGGTGAACCGCAAGGCGCTGGCGCGCACCAGCGCCACGCCCGGCAAAACCGCCACCATCAACTTTTACCGGGTGGACGGGGTGCGCTTTGTGGACCTGCCCGGCTACGGTTATGCAAAGGTGTCCCAGTCGGAGCGCCTGCGCTGGTCGGAACTGATGGAAGGCTATTTCAACGGCGACCGGGACCTGCGGCTGGTGGTGCAGCTGGTGGATATGCGTCATGCACCTTCGGCGGACGACATCGACATGATTCATTATCTGCAGCAGACGGGCTTTCCGTACATTGTCGTACTGACCAAGGCCGACAAGCTGAACAAAACGGAATACAAAAAGCAGATGGACTACTTCAATGCCTTGCAGAGATTGGAACAGATCCCGCAGGTGATCCCGTTCTCTGCCGTCAGCGGCGCTGGGGCACCGGAGATTCTGAAGGTCATTGAAGCGGCCTGCAGCGACGAAGAATAAATCTTTTTGGGGGCTTTACTTTTTCAGTTTCGTGTGCTAAAATTTTAATGTTCTAAAGCGTTAAAACGCGAAAGAGGACAGGCAATGAATTTTTTTCCGGATTGAAAGGGCAGGGCAATCAATTTATGAACAGAAAGCTGAATACCTCCTCGGTGGAGTTTTTATATCGTGCTGTGCTGAAGCTGGAGAACATGGACGAGTGCGCCGCTTTTTTTGAGGATTTGTGTACAGTACCGGAGCTGAAGGCGATGTCTCAGCGGCTGATTGTGGCAAAAATGCTCAGTGAAAAGCGGGTATACAAAGATATCGAAAATGAAACCGGTGCCAGCACGGCGACCATCAGCCGTGTAAACCGGTCGCTGACCTATGGATGCGACGGCTATACCAAAATCTTTCAGCGTTTGGAGGATGACGAGCAGTCATGAGCAGTTACGGCGTTTTTGCGGCGTATTATGACGGATTGACCCGAAATGTGGGATATGCGCAGCGGTGTGACCGGCTGTGTGAGTTGCTGGACAAATACGGCGCGAAGCCGAAGCTGGTGCTGGATCTGGCCTGCGGAACCGGCAGTATGACGCTGGAACTGGCACGGCGGGGATTTGAACCCATCGGCGTGGACGGATCGCCGGAAATGCTGGCCGAAGCACAGCAGAAAGCGGCTGAAGCGGGGGTAAATATTTTGTTTCTGTGTCAGAAAATGCAGAAGCTGGATTTGTACGGTACCATCGAAGCGGCATTTTGTACGCTGGACAGCATCAATCACATGACGCGTCCGGCCGATGTGCAGGAAACGTTCCGCCGGGTGTCGTTGTTTCTGGAACCGGGCGGATTATTCCTGTTTGATGTGAATACACCGTATAAGCATAAATATATTCTGGGCAATGAAACCATTGTCATGGAAACGAAGCAGGTGTTCTGTGTATGGCAGAACGAGCTGCAACCCGACGAGCGGACGGTGCAGATTCAGCTGGACTTTTTTGCCCGTCAGGGGCGGATGTACAGCCGGAGTTCGGAGCGGTTCCGTGAACGGGCTTATACAGAAGAAGAACTGAAAGCGTGGCTGGAGGAGGCCGGGCTGGAAGTGCTGGAATATTGCGACGCGCACACGCTGTGCAGTCCTGCACCGGACTGTGAGCGCTGGTTGTGGGCGGCACGAAAGCCAAAGGCGGAATAAAAAGCCGGATATGGAAGAACCGGCAGAAAAGAGGAATTGTATCATGTCTCAGCGAGACCATCTTGTTCGTTGTATCACCACCGACGGCACCGTAACGGCAATGGCGGTGGATTCCACGATGACCATTCAGACCATGCAGCAGCTGCACGATATGTCGGCCGTGGCATCGGCGGCACTGGGCCGTCTGATGACCGGCGCACTGCTGATGGGCAGTGTACTGAAAAGCAGCAAAGCATCGGTGACGCTCCGGGTCAACGGCCGTGGCCCGCTGGGCTCGCTGATTGCCGTGGCCGACAATCAGGGCAATGTCCGCGGCTATGCGGAGCATCCGCAGGTGGAGCTGCCGCTGAATGCCCGCGGCAAGCTGGATGTCGGTGCCGCCGTGGGTAAAAATGGCGTGCTGAACGTGGTGCGGGATTTCGGTTCCGGCCAGCCTTACACCGGCCAGATCGAACTGGTGTCCGGCGAGATTGCCGAGGATCTGACGGAATATTATGCCCGCAGTCAGCAGACGCCCACCGTGTGCGCGCTGGGTGTGCTGACGGAGAAGGATGGCCACGATGTCGTGCTGGCCGGCGGTCTGCTGATCCAGCTGCTGCCTATGGCCACGGAGGATGCCATTGAGAAGCTGGAAAAGACGCTGGCAACGCTGGAGCCGGTTACAACTATGATGGCCAAGGGCATGACGGCAGAGGAGATGTGCCGCCGTGCGCTGGAAGGCTTCGAGGTGGAGCTGCTGGACGAAAGTCCCGTGCATTACGGCTGCAACTGCAGCAAGGAGCGCGTGGCTGCTGCCATCGGTTCGCTGGTACCACGTGAGATCCGCCAGATGATCGAAGAACAGGGCGGCGCCGAAGCCGTGTGTCCGTACTGCACCCGGAAGTATACCTTTACGGCCGAAGAACTGGAAGTATTGGCCGTTGAGCGCGAAAAAACTTTCGGAAAAAAGAAGAAAAAAATTTGAAAAAGGTATTGACAAACGAAAGTCAGTATGCTATTATATACAGGCACTCAGCGAGGCGACCGTTGAGTGAGTTATGATGAACCGGGGGTATAGCTCAGCTGGGAGAGCATCTGCCTTACAAGCAGAGGGTCACAGGTTCGAGCCCTGTTGTCCCCACCATCATCATACGGCCCGGTAGTTCAGCTGGTTAGAACGCTAGCCTGTCACGCTAGAGGTCGACGGTTCGAGCCCGTTCCGGGTCGCCTTTTGCCTCTGTAGCTCAGTCGGTAGAGCAGGGGACTGAAAATCCCCGTGTCATTGGTTCGATTCCGATCGGAGGCACCATGTATGCGGCTTTAGCTCATTTGGTAGAGCGCCACCTTGC
>JAFTRF010000192.1 GCA_017462405.1 Clostridia bacterium
ATCTGCTTCTTGTAGGCATCGTAGAACTCCTCGAAGGTGTTCATGTCTTCCATTTCGCCGGTCTGGATGCTGATCTGCTGACCGTTGTCACGGCCGTTGCGGAACGTCAGCTCCAGCGGGCGGCACATATTGAAGAATGCCGCGTCGTGCCAGCCTTCGGTTTTGCCGGCCTTCTGAGGCTCGACGCATCCGATGATGTTGTAATCGCGGGCATCTTCCAGAGTCAGCCCCCGGCTCATCAGCGAGGGGATGATGACTTCGTCGTTGTAGTACGCCGGCAAACCGATGCCGGTGCGGGTCAGCTCGGCGGCTTTCATCAGGAAGTCGTCGGGCGAACCGTTCCACACACGGACCGACAGCGACGGCTGCGGCAGATGTACGTGTGCGGAGGCCTGAATGCACATGAACGACAGGTCGTTGGTGGCATCCAGTCCGTTAATATCCTGACCACCGCAGATCAGGTTCTGGAACAGGCTGTATCCGGCAAAACCTTCGGCGGAAGCGGCGTCGCGGACCTTGTTGAGGTCGTTGAGCTTGACCCAGATGCAATCCATCAGTTCCTGGGCTTCCGTGGGGGTGATCCGACCAGCATCCATGTCTGCCTTATAATAAGGATACATATACTGGTCGAACCGGCCGGGCGAAATGGAGTGACCGCTGGATTCCACCTGCAACAGCATCTGGACAAACCAGAAGGACTGGCAGGCTTCGCGGAAGCTGCGGGCACCGAATTCCGGTACGTGCGCACATGCCGCAGAAATGGCTTCCAGTTCGCCCCGGCGCACTTCATCGTCGCAGTTGAGCGCCATATCGGCGGCCAGCGCGGCGTAGCGGTGCGCGTAGGTGATCACAGCGTCGCAGGAACGGATGACGGACTCAAGGAAGGCCCGGCGGCGGGCGTAGTCCCCGTCGCTGACATCCAGCTTGTCCAGCTCCTGCTTGGTCCGGGCGATGATGCCCCGGTAGCCCTCGGCCAGCACCTTGTCGTACTGCACCGTCACGTGGCCGACACCGTTGTAGAAGTAGTTGCCGGGCGTGAAGATGTTGTGCTCCATGGCCAGCAGCGTCTGGGGTGCCATGTAAGAGGTCGCCAATTCGCTGGTGGTCTTGCCTGCCCAATAGGGGTGCACCGCCCGCAGGCGGGCTTTCGTCTCGTCGGTGATGAAGAAGGGGTCGGCGGTACGGGTCGCCACCGTGTCCAGTTCGCCATCCAGCCAAGTATACGAAAACTCAGGGAAGGTCTGGCAGCCACGGGGTGCCTGCGTTGCACTGCCGACGATCAGCTCGCCAGGACGGATAATAATCGGAATATTGGAAAGAATATGCTCAAAGGCCTTGGCGCGGCGGACGATCACCGGCTCGCCTTCGGTCTGACGGTAGGACTCCGTCAACAGCTCCGCACGATCTGCTTCGATCTGCGGCGGATTCCGAAACAGATCCTCGACCAACTGTGTAATGCGCGGGGTTTTCGGCGCATCATAGATCGTGTAAGCGTTCATAGTGGTTCCTTTCCGGTGGAAACGAAGGAGGAATGGGCAATTACTTGCACATTGCAGCCATTACCTTGCGGGTAATTTCAGCAACCAGATCCTCGCTTGCGGTGGGGCAAGCCTTTGCAGCCGGCAGGTTGTCCTTGCACATGCACTTGGGGGTGTTGCGGAAGTCGCACTTCTGGCAGCCCGGATGCATGCCCGGAATCTGCATCTTCTTGCGCAGATCCATCAGCTTCACCAGTTCGGAGCAGGGGATTTCCTCAATGCCGCCGATCTGAGCAGCCAGCATGGAGATCTTTGCGAAGTATTCAACCTCGTCCATCACGAAGAAGGCCTTGGTCAGGGTGTTACCAACGGTCAGCGCGCCGTGGTTCTTCAGCAGGAATGCATCGTGCTTCTGGATGTAGGGCATCAGGGAGTCCGGAATCTCCATGGTGGAGGGGGTGCCGTAGTCGCAGATCGGAACGGTACCGACGGTCAGGATTGCCTCCGGCAGGATGTGGAGATCCAGGGGCTTGTTGCAAACTGCGAAAGCAGTAGCGATCGGCGGGTGAGCGTGTACGACGGAGTTTACGTCGGGACGCTCCTGATACACGCGCATGTGCATCTTGATTTCGGAGGACGGATTCAGCTTACCTTCGATCTTGTTGCCGTTGGCGTCGATCTTGATGATCATGTCGGGGGTCATGTAGCCCTTGGACACGCCGGTGGGGGTGCAGTAGAATTCGTTGGGGCCGACCTTCACGGAAATGTTACCGTCGTTGGCTGCTACGAAGCCCTTCTGGTAGATGCGGCTGCCGATGTCGCAAATTTCCTTTTTGATTTCATACACAGACTGCATAATGAAAACGCTCCTTTTTCTTTGTATTGGGATTTATGGAAACCCGGTCCTCCGGGTTTGTCACCTGAATAAAATTATTTCGTGGCCAGTGCAGCGGTATCCTTGGCGATCATGAGTTCTTCCTCGGTCGGAACGACCCAGATCTGCACCTTGGAATCGGGGGCGGACACGCAAGCCTCATAGCCCTGTACGGCCATGTTCTTTTCTTCGTCCATCTTGATGCCCAGATAGTCCATATCGCGGCAGACAGCGGCGCGGATGTCCTGCTGGTTCTCGCCGATGCCGGCGGTGAACACCAGCACGTCGATGCCGTTCATTTCAGCCACATAGGAACCGATGGTCTTCTTGATGCCGTGCTTGAGCAGGTTGAAGGCCAGCAGTGCGCGCTCGTGGCCTTCCTTTGCGGCAGCCACAACGGTACGGAAGTCGTTGCTCAAACCGGAAACGCCCAGCAGACCGCTCTTGCGGTTCATCAGGTCGTCTACTTCCTTGCCGGTCATGCCCAGATTGTTGAGCATATAGGTTACCACGGAGGGGTCGATGTCACCGCAGCGGGTACCCATCGGGATACCGGCCAGAGGCGTGAAGCCCATCGAGGTGTCGATGACCTTGCCGTTCATTTC
>JAFTRF010000193.1 GCA_017462405.1 Clostridia bacterium
AAGGACATCCGTATTTTCAATATGCAGCCGTGGCTGGAGGACGTGTACCGTGCCGGACTGAAGCTGTACGAGGACTTTTTTGACCGCTGCGGTGGCATTGTCATCTGGGCAGACGTGCTGGATGCGGTATTGGCATTTCTCCGCAACGGTGCCGCCTATGCAGTGTTGATCGCCATGGCACTGACCGACGGGTTGAGTGCATCGGAGTTTCTGCTATATTTTGCGGCGGTGGGCGGCTTTTCCACCATGGTGACGGGCATCGTATCCGGTCTGCTGAACCTGCACAAGCAAAGCATGGATCTGTCCGCCGCACGGGAGTTTCTGGAGACACCGGAGCCGTTCCAGTTTGAGGACGGTGTGCCGCTGTCTGCGGATCTGAACGAGGCATACGAGCTGACGCTGAAAGACGTGTCGTTCCGCTATCCCGGCGCAGAACAAGATGTACTGACGCACGTCGATCTGACCATCCATCCCGGCGAAAAGCTGGCGGTAGTGGGCCTCAATGGTGCAGGTAAGACCACGCTGGTGAAGCTGCTGTGCGGTTTGTATGACCCCACGGAGGGGCAGGTCCTCCTCAACGGCACCGACATCCGTGTGTACAATCGCCGGGACTACTACAAGCTGTTTTCTGCGGTGTTCCAGCGGTTCAGCATTCTGGGTACCTCCGTCCGGGAGAACATCACGCAGACGGTGGAGGCCTGTGACGAAGAACGGCTGAATGCCTGTGTGGAAAAGGCCGGGCTGACGGAGAAACTGCACAGCCTGACCAACGGTCTGGACAGCCACGTGACCCGGTACATTTATGATGACGGCATCGAACTGTCCGGCGGTGAGACACAGCGCCTGATGCTGGCCCGTGCGCTGTACAAAAACGGACCGATCCTGATTCTGGACGAGCCGACTGCCGCACTGGACCCCATCGCGGAAAACGACATTTACATGAAATACAGCGCCATGACCAAGGGCCGCACCTCCGTCTTTATCTCGCACCGGCTGGCCTCGACCCGCTTTTGTGACCGCATCGTGTTCGTCGCGGACGGCACCATTGCGGAAGAAGGCACCCACGAAAGCCTGCTGGCACAAAACGGACAATATGCGGCACTGTTTGAAGTACAAGCCCACTACTATCGGGAGGAGATGACGAAACATGGCTGATAAAAAACCACAGCTTCCGCTTTTGCAAAGTCTGCGCCTGCACGCAAGGGCCTTTGCGTTTCTATACAGGCAGGTACCGATGGTCTTTCTGTCTACCACGGTGCTGGCGGCGATCGTAGCTGTCCGACCGTATGTGACCATCTATTTCTCGGCGCGGATCATCGACGAGCTGTCCGGGAACCGGGACCCGCAGCGGCTGATGATGTGGATCCTGCTGGCATTGGGCAGTGCGCTGGTGCTGAGTCTGCTCCGCGCCATCGTGCAGAAATGGAAAAATACCCGGAACGTGGCATGGTGGTTTCACGAACAGCTGATTTACACCCGCAAATGGCTGGACATGGACTATTGCGACGTGGAAAGTGCCGAAACCGGCAAACTCTACGATTAGGTCCGGAACAACGGTCGCTGGGGCGGCGGCTGGGGACTGGAGAAGATCCGCACGCTGTATCATCAGGTGCTCAATGCGCTGTTCAACATCCTCAGCGCGGCGGCACTGTCGGTGTCGCTGTTCATCCATCCCGTACCGGACAGTGCCGGTGCCTTTACGGTGATGAACCATCCGCTGTTTCTGGCTGCGGTATTGGGCTCCATGCTGCTGTCGATTTTCATCGCCCCGATGTGCTACAAAAAATCAGACAGCTTTATGCCCATACTGTCCAGAGAAACCCTGTTTCTGAACCGGAAACAGCGTCACTTCGGTCGCTACGGCGACCATCAGGAACGGGCGGCGGACATCCGGATGTACGAACAGGACCGCATCTGCGCCCATGTCCTGCATGAGAACACCACCGCACTGACCAGCTCCAGATTGCTCCGCCTGATCGGTTCCATGAGCCGGCTGAAAGCCTTGGGTTCTGCCCTTTCGTACCTGTTCACCGGTGTGGTGTATCTGTTCGTATGCGTCAAAGCGTGGGCAGGTGCATTTGGTGTAGGTGCCGTTACACAGTACGTCTCTGCGCTGACGTCGCTGTCGCAATCCATCATGTCGCTGGTCACGGCGCTGGGTGCGGTCCAGAACAATGCGTATTTCCTGCAGACTAACTTCCGTTTCCTTGATATCCCCAACAATATGTATCAGGGCAGCCTGACCACCGAAAAGCGGGCTGACCGGGAATACGATGTGGAGTTCCGGGATGTGTCGTTCAAATACCCCGGCTCGGACCAATATTCCCTGCGCCATGTGTCCGTAAAATTCAAAATCGGTAAACGCATGGCCATTGTGGGGCAAAACGGCAGCGGCAAAACCACCTTCATCAAGCTGCTGTGCCGGTTGTACGACCCCACGGAGGGACAGATCCTGCTCAACGGCATTGACATCCGCAAATACAGGTACGATGACTACATGAATGTGTTTGCCATCGTGTTTCAGGATTTCCAGTTGTTTGCGTTTACGCTGGGCGAAAACGTTGCCGCCGGACAGCATTACGACCGGGCACGGGCCGAGCGGTGCCTGCGGGATGCCGGTTTCGGGGAACGGCTGGATCAGATGCCCAAAGGACTGGACACCTGGCTGTACCGTTTCTTCGATGAGCAAGGCGTGGAAGTGTCCGGCGGTGAAGCGCAGAAAATCGCCATTGCGCGGGCGCTGTACAAGGATGCCCCGTTCATCATTCTGGACGAGCCGACCGCCGCGCTGGACCCCATCGCAGAAGCGGAGGTGTACAGCAAATTCGACACCATCGCCGGGGACAAAACCTCCATTTACATCAGTCACCGCCTGTCCTCCTGCCGGTTCTGTGATGAGATCGCCGTGTTCGACCGGGGACAGATCGTGCAGCAGGGTACCCACGAGGAACTGCTGAACGACACCAACGGCAAATACCATGCCCTGTGGCACGCACAGGCGCAGTATTACACCGAGAAAAAGGATTTGTTGCACGCAGCCGATTGAATCATCTGCATAGCCTCTATATGAAAAGAGCACCTCCTTCATCCAATCCGATACCAACGACGTACCGGAGCAGATGGGGAGGTGCGATTTATTATTCTGGCGTTCACGTCACAACTGAACTTACAACGTAAAATAGCCGTGCTCTTGCCCCTCGATGGAGAGGGAAAACAGCGTGGCCGCGTGGATCGCGGCGAAATATTCCGGCATTTTCCCGTTTTCGGAAATCTGCGTTTTAATGTGCTCCAACAATTCCTTCAGCTGCAACGTAACCGCGGCAATGTGCTTGCAGTTCTGCATACAATAGCAGGTGCAGAGCAGACCGCCCACTTTTCCGTCCTGCGTGTTGAAGGTTACCTCGTAAGGGTGCGTACCCTCCACAATGGCATAGCCGTGACCGTGGTCTACGGACAGATAGCGCACCCGGTTCTCCCGGTAATACTCTACCCCTCGGTGAAATACCTCCGGAGAAATTGGCAATGCGTCCGGATCAACCAGCTTGCCGAGGGCATCGTCGGTGCCAGAAACAAAATCTTCTTCATCCGCAGGCGACAAAAACCAGGAAGCAACTTTTTCCTTGGGCAGAACGGACGGATCGCAGGTCAGCACATGGGAACCAGCTTTGAAAAATTTTCCGTGAACTTCGGTGTCTGCCACTGCGATCACGCGCTTGTAGTCCGAGATCCGGATGCGGAAATTGTAATTGACGTCTACCACCCGACCGCGCAGACCTTCCAGCTTGCCGTCAACGAATACCAGATCGCCCCGTTTCAGGTCGAACCGGTCGTTGTAATAGGCCAGCGTCAGCCCACGGGTGGGAAAGCGAACCTGTACGACCGACTTCCGGGGCGCAGCAACGGATGGGGGCATCATTCCTGAATTCCGGCGTTTCTCTGACGAATCTGTGAAAAATTTCATAAAATCTCCTCCTTCTGAGCGTGGGTACAATATGCCTGATGTATGTCACTTCGATATGCGGCTTTTATTTTGTACTTTTATTATACAGGATGATGTGTGCGATAAAACGGACCGAACAATCGCAGGACTTGCCCGCTGATTGAAAAACTGCATTTGCTTTTTCAATCAATGCCAACGGAATATAAAACAACACCTCTCTCATCCTGCCCGGTACACAATACGTATCGGAGCAGAGTGAGGGAGGTATTTCTTATGATGTGTCTTATTTTGCCGGGCGTTTTGGATGTTATTTTTACCAGTGCATAGCGTCCCATTATCAGATCCACAATGGCTTGCGCCCGTACCCTCATACCGACCTTGGAGATGGTACTGCGTACGATGTCTTCGGTGATTTCCGGAATATACGTTTTATAGTCCGGATGGCTTTCCATCAAATCATTGAACAACACAATGAGCAGATCGTTTGCTTTGGCTTTTGACGGATATCCGCGGGCAATCATAGCCATGTTGTTATCATAATTCGGTGCCAGCCCAAGGAGTTTTCCGGTGCGGGTATCACGGAGCAATCCAAAGTTGTTGGTATGCCGGTCCGGATTGGCGCAGATGGTGTCCATGAAAATAAGCCGGATGTAATCTGGAATTGCTTCGGGGCAGAGTAACTCCAATGCACTTACCACATCTTCATAATCTTCATTGTCGCCCATAAAGGCAGCAGCCGGCTCAAAGTTTACGGATGCACCGTCGGTGAAATCTTTTGACTTGACGCACTTTTCGCCGCGTTCATAGATGGCCATGTTCATGCCGAGCGCAAGTCCCAGCGCATATACAAACAATTCGGAAAATGCCTCCTCATGTGTCGCACTTTTGTGCATCCACCATTGACCGTCACGCAGTTTCCAGCATTTTTCGAAGCTGCCGATATTGGTCAGTTCCGGCGTGCGCGATCGTTTACTGTTAGCTGCACGATTGAAACTGTTATAGGTTCCCTTGAGCGCGAGATTGGAAAAGTAGTCATCATTGAACCGGATGTCATCATAGGTCAGCCCTGACCCGATGGGACGGATCCAGTAATTATCTGTAATAGTGGCACCGTTGACATGAATCACGGTCGATAAATCATCTTTTTTCGCCAGACGAAGCGCTTTTTTCAGCAGACGGGAGTTCGCACTATGACTGTCGATGGCGCGAGTCTACAACAATAAGTCTGCATTCTGAATTTTCTTCAGATACAGCGGGAGTAAAGTTTCGTTATGAATGGTGAGTGTATTATTTGTCCAGATGGCAACAAGTGTATTGCCACTCAGAATTTCATAGTTTTTTGCGTTCATTGCTATGCATAAATCTCCTTCGGTTTGTGTCGGGGCATGCGCACTTGCTCAGAACATAACTACTTCATCCGGCCGGCCGAATGCACTGAAGGTCGCAGTGCCGTTCTTGAAGTACAGCACCTGTGTGTTGCCGTCGTTTTCATCGTAGCGGTTGCGCAGACCGGGGTAGGCATCCAGCATAGATTTTCTGGCCTCCAAGCGGTCGTCCTCCACCAGCTCACCGGCAACCCGGATCCACATGCCGTTCTTGAAAGCGCAGATTTCGGCTTTCGGATTGCAGACCAGCTGCTTGGATACCGGCTTCACTTTGCCGGTCTGGATGTATAGCTTGCCCTCAAAAATATGCGCCGTCCCGAACGGCCGCACACGAGGCTGGTCGCCCTCCACGGTTGCAAGGTAATATACACCGGCTTCTTTCAGAAATTTGCAGATGCGCTCCATGTTTTCCATCGTCATGATCCTCCTGATTCAGCTGCAGTCGTGATGTTTGTACTTCTATTATACCGCAGCAGCGAAGTGGTGTCAACGGCAGAATCTTCGTATACTGCCTGCTCTGCTTTCCCTCAGGTAAAGCAGAGCAGGTATCGCTGTATTGAGCGAATTCTCCAACCGCACCTTGCGAAAATCTATGAAAGAAACCGCTAAAATCTCCGTCAGAGCCTTTCAGCGGTTTTCGTTGTAGTGCAAAGCTGTCAGCAGATTCAATCCAGCTCCGAGAGGTCGTTGACCGGCGGCAGGCAGCTGTGCTCCCGGCAGACATAATACGTGGTCCGACCGTTTTTGAGCGGGTATTCGACGGTGGGCCCCGGCAGCAGAACGACGACGGCATCGGGCGGCAGTGCCCGGGCGCAGCAGCGGATGTCGGCCTGTGGTTCCGGTACGACTGTGATTTTCATGGGCGGCCGGGTGTGTTCCAGCAATGCAGTCAGAAACATGGCATGGTTGGCAGGAGAGGGGGCGGCGCTTTGTGTGAGAAAATGAAGCTGCCGTGCAGCTTCGCACTGATCATGTGGATCGCCGGTAAGCTGGGCGATCCGGACCAGCGCACAGGCCATCAGCGCATTTCCGCTGGGCATCGCGCCATCGTACGTTTCCTTGGGGCGCAGAATCAGTGCTTCGTGGTTGTTGCTGTACAGATAAAATCCACCTTCGGTGTCGGCAAACTCCGCAAGGACTTTGCCGCACAGCCTTTTGGCCGTATTCAGATACGTGCTGTCCAATGTCGCGTAATACAGCGACAGCTGGGCGACAATATAGGCCGCATAATCGTCGAGAAATCCACGTGCACCCAGTTTTCCCATGTGAAAACTGACATAAAGTGTGTCTCCGTCACAGAGATGCTGCTGGATAAACCGGTCGGCCCCCTGTGCCGCAGACAAATAAATGTCCTTCTTGCTGACCCGGTACAGCGCGCACATGGCGGTAATCATCAGGCTGTTCCATGATGTCAGGATTTTTTCGTCCCGGTGGAGGGAAAAGCGCTTCCGGCGGTACTCTGCCAAAGCGGAAAGCTCTGCCGCACCGGACACGCCAGCCGGACCGTGTTTCAGCAGATTCGGAATGTTTTTTCCTTCAAAATTGCCGGTCTCTGTGATGTCGTAACGGCGGTTGAATGATTCTCCGGGTTCGCGGCCCAGTACCCCGATGACCTCCTCCGGCGTAAAGAGATAGTATTTTCCTTCCTCGCCATCCGCATCGGCGTCCTGCGAACTGTAAAAACCGCCTTCGGGCGAGATCATCTCACGCAGGATATAGGCGGCCGTTTTTTCGGCAATGTCCAGCCAGAGGACATCGTTCGTCACGGTATATGCACTGCAGTACGCAAGGAGCAGCAGTGCATTGTCGTACAGCATTTTCTCGAAATGCGGCACAAGGAATTTTTTATCGGTGGAATAGCGGCAAAAGCCGAAGCCGATGTGGTCAAACAGACCACCGAGGTACATCCGCAGGAGCGTTTGTTCGGCCATGCGCAGACAGGAATCGTTTCCATAACGCTTGTAATACTCCAGCAAAAACAACAGATTGTGGGCGGAGGGAAACTTGGGTGCCCGACCGAAGCCGCCGTGCTTTTCATCGTACATACGTTCGAACTGGATCACCGCCAAAGTGGACAAATCCGGGTCGGCATCCCCGGACAACGTTTCGGTTCGGTTCAGCTGGCGGACGATTTCCTCGGCATCCCGGAACAGCTCTTTGCGGTGGGTGGCCCATTTTTCGCGGATCAACAGCAGCAATTCCCGGAATCCGATGGTGTGGTGTTGTGCGGTTTTCGGAAAATATGTGCCTGCGAAAAAGGGTTTCCCGTCCGCGGTCATAAAAATGCTGGTGGGCCATCCGCCACTGCCTGTAAAGGCCTGACAGACCGTCATATAGACGCTGTCAATGTCCGGCCGCTCTTCCTTGTCCACCTTGACGGATATAAAATACTGATTGAGCAGCTCCGCAATTTCCGCATCCTCAAAGCTTTCGTGGGCAAACACGTGGCACCAGTGACATGCACTGTATCCGATGCTCAAAAAGATGGGCTTGTCTTCTTTTCTGGCCCGTTCAAATGCCTCGTCGCCCCAAGGATACCAATCCACGGGATTGTCCTTGTGCTGAAGCAGATAAGGGCTGGTTTCGTGTGCTAACCGATTGCTCATATCGTCACCTCCGTGGGTATGATTTATTGTTTGCAGCGTGCACGGGATTTATACGGCAGAGATCCCGGATGATGCCCCCGGTGTTGCCTTGAAAATAAGCTAAAAACCGCTGAACGCGATTCCGACGGATGCGCTCAGCGGTTTTTGTTGTGCAATTTGATTTTCTATTCATCCAGCCTGCAGAAACGCCCGAAGGCATGCGAACCCCAGCATCAGCATCGTAATGCCAATCGCCCACTCATTGGCCCCGGTAAATTTGTGGGGATACGCATGGCGCGGGAAGCCTTTGACGTATACCATGGGGGCCTTGGGCAGCAGCCGACGGTCGGAGTGGCGTCCCTCTCCGGTATACCGATATTCTTTGCCGTTGACGGTGTAGCTATAGATGTATTTGATGGAAATCGGGATGAAGTGGCCACGATTCGTCCGGTAGTTGCGCTTGGTCTTTGTCTTGGTCAGCGTACCCACGGTTGTGGCACGGTATTGGGGGGACAGCCCCAAAATTGCAATGACCAGATTCCATACGGCGAACGCAATCACAACCGCCGGGATGATCATAAAATAATTCATGAGCTTCACATCCTTGATCTGTGTGCTTCACCCGACAATCGGGCGGGCGAACCCACCGGTGCGCGGACCCTGCCCGGTTTTGTCGGCATATTGCAGGTGATGATTATGCAAATTCTTTCTGAATTGCTTTGACCACGGATTCAAAAGTGGCTTTCGTGGCATATTTACAAAGAAGCCAGTCAAATGCACAGAACCCGACCGGAATCAGAAGAAAGAAAAGCGTATCCAATCCCGAAGTGATGGCAGATACCAAAAGCAATACTGCCATCAACAGCAAAAAGCCGTACCAGCAGGACATGAAAATACGGATCGCCTTTACCGGTTGTCCGGTGAGGTGCAAAATCGTCTGGTCCTCCTCGTGAGAAAGTGCAATCTCAATTTCCGGTACGAAGCCATTACGATACGGCAGACGAAACGTCGGGGTCAGCACGCAGCCGGTATCGGTTTGCTTGTATGCGTAGTCCCAATCGGTGTGCCGGAGGATCATTTCGGGCAGGCTGTGGAGTTCGTCGGAACAGTGAGTGGTTTTGATCTGATGCCCGAAAGTCGGTGTCAATAAAAATTTCATGCGCTTTTCCTTTCATATCGGTATGGAAGGTCTGGAATAAGTGTCGGTGGTTTTCGTGGTGGTGGTCGATAATGAATACCGGCATGGGGTAATACAGGGGTTCGCACCGAAATTTTTCTTATCGGGAATGCTCCTCGTATCTTTTGATTTCATTTATCATCTCAAAATAGATTTCCGTGAACTTCTCAAAACGTTGCTGATTCGTAAACAGCTTGCAATCTAAAGAAGGACGCCGTGTAATTGAGTTTTCCGGGATTTGGACACCTGAAATGGAATTGAATTTTGCAAGCAATTCTTTTTTCTTCGCCTCATTGCGGAATGGTTCCTTGAAATGCTGAAAATAAATTTCTATTTTCGTCGAGGTACCGTAGGAATATACGGCAAGGAGCTGATGACTGCATTTTCCGTCATAGATTGGAACAAAACCCGCTTGCTTGCTGCCTTCCCCCCAATAGATTCGGCATCCCATGTTCTGAAACTGCGTCAGAATATTCTGGCATACAGATACAATTTTATCACCGCTGATGCCATAGACGCGGTCAAGGAAGGATTCCTCATTCCACTTGAAACGTTGCTGTTTTTGCTTTACCTGAACGGCAGATGTCGTTTTGCCGATGAGTTTCGGAACAAGTGTGCGCTGACCGTTGGAGGAAACGTATTGCTTGATTTCCAGACCAAGAACTTCTGTATCGGTCATCTGACCGTTCAAAAATTCGATGATGCGCTGAAGACTGGAGGGGATTTCGTCCGAGACAAACATAAGCCGTAATTTTCCCAAACGAAGATTTGTGTCAACCTTGTTCCAAAATGCATCTTCCTCGCCGGGTACAATGCCTAATTTCAGGTTCAGTTCTTCTGATGGGGCATCGTTGTGGTCCTCAAAAGCCTGACGAAGGCGGTCAGCTGGCCAGTATACGGATGCATTTGCTGCATAATCAAGCATTTGAGCAACGACTTCTCTGCGGATGCGAGTATCGGTGCTGCGCTTGACTTCTACGAAAGTAGGGACACCGTCTTGGTCGATAAACAAGTGATCGAGAAACCATTGGTCGCTTCCTCCTTCGTGTCCGGGAACGCCCATCTCACGGGAAATCAAAATCCACTTTCTGGGCATTTCGGGATTGATTTGCTCTCCGGCGAGAATGTCCGGATGCCGTTCAATTAACTGCTGAAAATGGTCCTCGTTTTCATATCGCTGTTCACGAAGCTGTACGGCTTCGCTATGTTCATTTATATAGAAAATATTGCTCATAGTCTCTCCCTTACGGTTCAACCGCAATCTGAATCACTTCGTCCAGCTTGCCTTCCAATACCCGATAAATCTCACAGGAACACCACAGGTCTCTTATACCCGGCAGCTTTCTCGTTCAGCATTTTAGTCGCACCGGCAAGGAACGGAGCCGGCAGTGCACGGCTCTGTACGGGGCAGACCTGTGCACAGCGCAGGCAGTTGATGCACAGATCCGGAAACGTCTGAGCGGGATCGTCCGCGGGAATCGCCCCGACAGGACAGCTTTCCGCACAAATGCCGCACCGGATGCAGTTTTCGTCGGCTGCAGGGTGGAATGGAGAGGGTTTCCGTCCCACATAAGGATGATTTCCGGGTACGATGACGGTGGGCGCATCGTCGGGTTTGGCCATCACATCGGCGGCAAACCGGCGGCAGAGGACTTCGTCCCCGGCATCGGGACGACCGGCGGCAATAGTGCGCACGATGGAATGCTCGGCAATGAATGCGGCAGCGGCAATCACCTGAAATCCGTTTGCTTCCAGCGCATCTTTGGTTTCCAGCAGTGCATCGTCGTATGCCCGGTTGCCGTAGACCACAACTGCGACGGCCTTTTGTCCGTTGCCTTTCACGGCCGACAGCCGGTCCAGTGCAATCTGCGGAATACGACCGGCATAAACGGGCAGCACAGCCATCAGACCATCCTGTGCGCCCAGCGTGACGGTGCGATCTGCCACGGTCAGGTCCATTTCTGCCACCGATACGTGAAAGCCGCTGGCGATGGCCTCCGCGACTTTTTTGGTGCCGCCGGTGGGGCTGAAGTGCGCAACGATCCATTTTTCGATATTCATAGTAAAACCTCACATTCTGTTCTGTGGGAAATGTTATACCGGGTCCGGCTGCTGTCCGTCGTGGGCCTGCCATTTGCATTCCGTCATCGTCATGTCCGTGAAGGTGGCTTTGAAGGAGGATTCCTCAGGGCTGCAGGCATAAATGCCGAAGCGGACGGCGCCGCCGCCTTTCCACATATGGCATACGCGCATCTGGCGGAATGTGCATCCGTCTTCCGAACATTCGATGCAGTAATCGTCGCCCCGGCGGCTCAGCCGGTACCACATGGATTTCACGGATGCGTCGATCTCCGTCGTGGCCCAGTCGGAATAGCCGAGGTTGGTGACCACACTGCCGAGATGCTGGAATTGCGCATTTTCGTATTCAATGGAGCCTTTCAGCCAGTTTTCACTGTCCAGATACATCACGATGCCGCACTGGTCGAACCGGCGCTTGCTGTCAAAGGCGGTTTTGACGGTGAACGAGAAAAACTGCTCATCCGTTTCCATCTGCAGTACGGGTGCGTTGTCGTTGCGGAAGTGATAATACGTCCGCTGCCACAGGTCCGTGCAGGGACGGGTCACAATTTCGATTTTGTCGGGGGACAGGGTATATGCGGCAGGTTCACGGGTCCATTTCAGTTGATTGACGTCAAATTTCATGATGATACCTCGCTGGATTCTCAGAATATTCTTATTGTACCATGTTTCAAAAATACCGTCAAGCCTTCCGCGCAGTGTCCCATCTGCCTGTGAACAACCCGACAACTCGGACAGGAAATAAAAAGAAGAATGTCCATAGTGTCGGATATTCTTCCGGAACTCACTGAAAATCCACTATGGAATTGCCGTCCCGCCGCAAGGACCGGGACGAACGGTAATCCGGTGAAAAGGAATATGACAATATCTCACCCCGATCTGCGGCTTTCGCCGTGGGTCGGGGTATTTGCGTTCATTTGACATTCTGCCGGTAATCTCCTATAATGAAAGAAGTACATTTACATCAAAAGAGGGGTGAGTTACCATGAAAAAAAACTACAACAAACTGGTCCGCGACCGCATCCCGGACATCATCAAGGCAAAGGGAAATGCCTGCACCACCGAAATTCTTTCCGATGCAGAATACCTCCGCCGGCTGGATGCCAAGCTGGATGAAGAATTGGCAGAATATCATCGGGATCAGAACATCGAAGAACTGGCCGACCTGATGGAAGTGATTTTAGCGGCCGCAAAAGCCCGTGGCTATACGACAGAGGAACTGGAAGCCGTCCGTGCTGCCAAGGCTGCCGAGCGAGGCGGTTTTGAGAAGAAGATTTTGCTGGTGGATGTGAAAGAGAAGGTTAGAGAGTGAAAAAAATTCGCTGGGAGTTAGAAGAGGCCATAGTGTTGTTTGATTTATATTTAAACAATAAGGACTATAGAGGAATCAGTACAGATGAAATCGATAGACTTACGCAAGTATATAGAAAAAGAGCAGAGAAATTGGGAATTGATATGGATGATAAGTTTCGCAATGCAGCAGGCCTAAGAATGCAGTTGGGATGTATTCACTATGTTGTGACCAGTGGAGCCGAAGGAATGTCAAATGTCTCAAAACTGTTTTACCAAACCTACGAGATCTATCGTAATGAACCATCTA